>JALWCD010000085.1 GCA_027036915.1 Thermodesulfatator sp.
CTTATAGGTTGCGAATTCTACGTGGCCCCGGGGTCGCGCTTCGAGAAAAAGGCCAAAAGCGCGCACGAGGCCGGCTACCACCTGGTACTTCTGGCCATGAACGAGACCGGCTACCGGAATCTCTTAAAACTCGCCACCCGGGCCCATTTTGAGGGTTTCTACTGGAAGCCCCGTATAGACAAGGAGTTGCTCGCCGAACACAACGAGGGGCTCATCGCCCTTTCGGCCTGTCTTCACGGAGAGATTCCGGCGGCCATCCTTTCCGGGGATCGGGATCGGGCCCTGGAACTAATCCGTACCTACAGCCGCCTTTTCCCCGGGCGTTTTTACCTTGAGATTCAGGAAAACGGCCTTGCCGAGCAGAAAAAGGTAAACGAGATTCTCCTTGAGATGGCTGAGGATCTCGGGCTTCCGGTGGTGGCCACCAACGACTGCCATTTTCTTTCCCCGGAGGACGCTTTTGCCCACGAGGTCCTCCTCTGTATCCAGACCGGAAAGACCCTTTCCGACGAAAACCGTTTCCGCTTCGAGACCGACCAGGTTTATCTCGCCTCGCCGGAGGAGATGGTCGCCCGCTTCCGGGATTATCCCGAGGAGGTAATCACCAACACCCTGGAGATCGCCGAACGCATCAACCTGGAATTAAAGCTAGGGGAACACCGTTTCCCGGTCTATCCCCTTCCCCCGGGAAAGACCTACGAGGAAATCTTTGAGGAAAAGGCCCGGGCGGGGTTTGAGAGGCGTCTTGCGGAACTCAAAAGTGGACCGGGGCTTGCGGCCCCGGAGGCCGAGTACCGGGAACGCCTGGACTATGAGATCGAAGTCATCAAAAAGAAGGGTTTTGCGAGCTACTTTCTCATCGTGGCGGACTTTATTGAATGGGCCCGGAGCCGGGGCATCCCGGTAGGGCCGGGGCGAGGCTCTGCCGCCGGAAGCCTGGTGGCCTACTCCATGGGGATCACCAATCTTGACCCCCTGCGCTACGGCCTCCTCTTTGAGAGATTCCTCAATGTGGAAAGGACCAGCCTCCCGGACATTGACGTGGACTTCTGCATGCAGCGCCGGGACGAGGTCATCGACTACGTACGAAAGAAATACGGCGGTAAGGAATACGTGGCTCAGATCGCGACCTTCGGGCAGCTCAAGGCCCGGGCCGTGGTGCGAGACGTGGGCCGGGCGCTGGGGTTCAAACCCAAGGAGATAGACCCCATCGCCAAACTCATCCCCGAAGGGCCGGATGTGAGCCTGGAGAAGGCCCTCTCCGCGGAGCCGCGCCTTCGCGAGCTTGCGGAAAAGGACGAACGGGTGGCAAGACTCTTTGCCATCGCCCGGGCCCTTGAGGGACTTCCCCGACATCCCTCCATCCATGCCGCAGGGGTGGTCATTGCCGACCGTCCCTTAACCGAATACCTCCCCCTGATGAAGGGTGAAAAGGGCGAGATCGTCACCCAGTTTGACATGAAGGTCGTGGAAAAGATCGGCCTCATCAAGTTTGACTTTCTGGGACTCAAGACCCTGACCATCATTGATCAAACGCTAAAGCTCATCCGCCAATACTACGACAGGGAGATAGACCTCAACGCCATCCCGCTGGATGACGAAAAGACCTTCGAGCTTCTCCGCCGCGGGGAGACCGAGGGGGTGTTCCAGCTGGAATCCTCGGGGATGAAGGACCTTCTTCGGCGGCTTTCCCCCACGGACTTTAACGACCTCATCGCGGTGCTGGCCCTTTACCGACCGGGGCCGCTTGAGTCCGGGATGGTGGAGCAATACATCGAGGTCAAGCACGGGCGCCGCAAACCGGACTATCTTCATCCCAGGCTGGAACCCATCCTGCGCGAGACCTACGGGGTGATCCTCTACCAGGAACAGGTGATGAAGATCGCCCAGGAGCTTGCGGGCTATAGCCTGGGCGAGGCCGACATCCTGCGCAAGGCCATGGGCAAAAAGATTCCGGAGGTGATGGCCGAGCAGCGCGAGCGTTTCGTTTCCGGAGCTGTGGAACGGGGCATCGACCGCGGACTTGCGGAACACATCTTTGACCTCATGGAGAAGTTTGCGGGCTACGGATTCAACAAGAGTCATTCCGCAGCCTACGCCCTGGTGGCCTACCAGACCGCCTATCTCAAGGCCCACTACCCCCTGTGCTACATGGCGGCCCTTCTCTCCTACGAAATGGGGAAGGCCGAGGAGGTCATGAAATACGTGGCGGTCTGCCGTCGGATGGGCATCGAGGTCCTTCCGCCGGATGTGAACGCCAGCGGCGTGAGTTTCGGCATTGAGGGGGAGGGAATTCGCTATGGACTTGCGGCGGTAAAGAACGTGGGAGTCGCGGCCGCGGAAGAGATCGTCAGAGAAAGGGAGGAGAAAGGGCCGTATCGTTCCTTTGCGGACTTTTGCCTGCGGGTTGACCCGGGAAGGGTGAACAAGAGGGTGCTTGAGGCCCTGGTGAAGGCCGGGGCCTTTGATGCCCTGGAACCCAATCGGGCTTTTCTGCTTCACAATCTTGAGGCTGTAATGGACTGGGCCCACCGGGAACGCGAGGCCCGTACGCGGGGTCAGATATCCATCTTCGATCTCGGAGGGCCGAGCGGTTCCTCCTCGGGCCCCAGACTTGAGGAGGTGCCGGACTGGGAGCCGGAGGAAAGGTTGCTCCGGGAGCGGGAGGCCCTGGGTTTTTATCTTACGGGGCATCCCCTTTCGGTCTGGAAGGAATGGCTCTCTGCGGTCACCCCTTATACGGTCTCGAACCTGGCTCAGGCCCCGGAAGGGCAGAAAATCTATCTCGGAGCCGCTCTCGGAACCATCAAGACCAAGAACACCCGTCGGGGAGAAAAAATGGCCTTCGTACAGCTTGAGGATGGGGAATCCGTGGCCGAAGCCATCGTCTTTCCCGAGGTCTACGCCCGTTCCCTGGAATTTCTGGAGGAGGGCCGTCTGGTTCTGGTCCGGGGCACGGTGGAGAAGGAGGAGGGAAACCCGCGGGTTCTGGTGGAGGATTTGCGTCCCCTCTCTAAGGCACCGGAGGATCTTTCCGGAAGGGTGGTCCTGGCCCTTAAGGCCGAAGGACTGAGCGTCCGGGATCTTGAGGCCCTCCGCGCCGTGCTTTCCGAAAGCCACGGCCCCTGCGAGATCAACCTCGAGCTGGTCTTTCGGGAGGGAATCGTTCGCATAGACCTGAACGGGGCCTTCCGGATCGCCCTGCGGCCGGAACTGGTGACCGAGGCCCGTCGTTTTCTGGGGGATAGACTCCTGGGTTTCCGCCTGGAGACTTAACGAGTGTATTCCGAAAGATCGAGCTCCGAAAGATCCGCCACCCGCAGGAAAAGTTCGGCCATCTCCTGGAGAAGCCCCAGGCGATTTTCCCGGACCTCCCGGTCCTCGACCATGACGAAGACCTCGTCGAAAAAGCGGTCGATGGGCTTTTTGAGACGGGTAAACTGCTTCAGGGCTTCCTCATAGCGGCCCGCGGAAAGCAGAGGTTCAACCCTTTCCCGGACCTCCAGGAAGGCCTGCCAGAGGTCCTTTTCGGCCGGTTCTTGGAGAAGTTCTTCCCGAACGGCGTAACGCTGTTCGAGTTTCTTGACCATGTTCATCACCCGTTTGAAGGCCACGGCCAGAGCCGCAAAATCCGGCCCCTCCCTTACGGCGTGCAAGGCCGAAAGCCTTCTTCTCACCTCCTCCGGATCGTCAGATCCCACCCGAAGCACGGCCCGCACCTCATCAAGGGGAAACCCCTGGCTCACGAATTCCCCCTCAAGTCGCCTTTCCATGAAGGAAAGAAGCTCGGAGAGGACCTCGGCCTCGCGGGCACGAAGAAGCCCCTTTTCCGCAAGCATCCAGAGGGCAAAGGAGAAGACCTCACGCAGGGAGAGGGATAGGCGGTGATGGAGCAGGGTCCGAAGGAGGCCGTAGGCCGCACGCCTTAAGCCGTAAGGGTCCGAAGCCCCGGAGGGCCTTTCTCCCACGGCAAAGAAGGCCGAAAGGGTGTCTATCTTTTCCGCAAGGGAGAGGATGATCCCCACCTCCGTTTCGGCCACCCGGTCCTCGGCCCCGCGGGGAAGGTACTGTTCAAAGAGGGCCTCGGCCACCTCCGGGTCCTCTCCGTCCTTTAAGGCGTAAAGGCGGCCCATCACCCCCTGAAGCGAGGGAAACTCCCCCACCACCTCGGTCACGAGATCGGCCTTGGAAAGCTCCGCCGCCCGCAGGGCTAAAGGCTTCTTTTCCGGAAAAAGGAGCCCGGAAAGATAACCGGAGAGGGCCTTTAGGCGCTCGGTCTTTTCCGCAAGGGTCCCGAGGAGGGCGTGATAGACCACTCCGGAAAGCTCCTTAACCCTTTCGGAAAGACGGACCTCAAGGTCCCTTTGCCAGTAGAAGCGCGCGTCCTCAAGGCGGGCCCGAAGCACCCTTTCGTGTCCCCGGCGAAGGACCTCCGGGTCGCGCGGGCGGTTGTTGTTCACGGAGACAAAGGCCGGAAGAAGCCGCCCCTTCGGATTTCGCACCGCAAAGTACTTCTGATGCTCCCGCATGGCGGTGATGATGAGGGGTTCGGGAAGCTCAAGATATTCCTCGGGGAAACTTCCGGAGAGGGCGAAGGGATACTCCACCAGGTTGGCGTTTTCGGAAAGGAGATCCGGGTCCTCCTCGGGAAGGCCTCCGGCCTCTTTTGCCGCGCGGGCCACCTCCTCCCGCGTTCGCCGGAGCCTTTCCTCCGGGTCGGCAAGGACGAAGGCCTTGCGGAGCTTTTCAAAGTAATCCTCAAGCCCAGAAACCTCTACGGGGCCGGGGGAAAGGAAGCGGTGCCCGTAGGTGAAACGATCGCTTCGCACCCCGGCCACCTCAAGGGGAACCACCTCTCCCCCGTAAAGGGCGAGCAACCAGCGGATGGGCCGGGCGAAGCGGAAATCGTGGCTTCCCCAGCGCATGGTCTTCGGAAAATGGATGCGGGAAAGAAGCCCGGTGAGGATCTCGGGAAGGAGTTCCCTTGTGTCCCGGCCGGGGATCCTCTTTTCCACGAAAAGGTATTCCCCCTTGGGGGTTTCCTTGATCCGGATGGCCGAAAGGTCCACCCCCTGTTTCCTGGCAAATCCTAAGGCCGCAGGCGTGGGGTTTCCGGCCTCATCAAAGGCCACCCTCTTCGGCGGCCCCTGGCTCTCCTCCACCCGGTCGGGCTGGCGTTCGGCAAGATCGGCCACGAAAAGCGTAAGCCTGCGCGGGGTGCCGAGAGTCCTTATCCCGGAGAAGGAAAGACCGGCCGCGGACAGGGCCCTTTCCGCCTCCTCGGCAAGGGACCTTAAGGCCGGCTCTATGAAACGCGCCGGAAGCTCCTCGCAGCCCACCTCCAAAAGCAGATCCTTCCCCATCACCTCCTCCCTTCAACTCACTTCTTCAAGCAGGCGGAAATAATCCTCCCTGCTCATTCCCACGGTGCGCATATTATTTTTGATGATCTCCACCTCCACTTCTTCATACTCCGGAATAACCACCACTCTTTTAGCCCCGGGACATTTCAAGATATGATGCGAACCCTTTTTGCGAAGGTATTGACATCCCCAGCGCTCAAAGATCTTGACCAGGATTTTCCAGGAGATCGGTCTTAAGCGCGGCATTCGCAGGAAACGGCCGTCTTTTCCACGGCTATGAATTCCGGTCCCGAAGCCCTCTCTACCTCATATCCGCATTCCGCAAGGTAATCCTCAAGCACTCCTTCCCGGGCCATCTCTTCAAACTGGATCTCTATGACCTCCATAAGATTTTTCCTGGCTTCCTCCGGGGATCGGCCCTGAGAGACGAAATCCAGCTCTACCGCCCGGGCAATGTACCACTTCCCTTTACGGAGAATTTCTATGGTCACCGGGATCTTCATTTTCTCACCTCCTCCCTTCAAGCCAGGCCTCGGCGCTGCGTTTGGCAAGGGCCCTCACCCTGGCGATATAGGCCGTGCGTTCGGCCACCGAGATGGCTCCCCGGGCATCAAGGAGGTTGAAGATGTGGGAGCACTTGATGGTGCAGTCATAGCCCGGAAGGGCAAGCCCCAGCTCAAGGAGCCTCAGCCCCTCCTTCTCGTAGCGGTCAAAAAGCTCCCTGAGCATCCCGGGGTCGGCCTCCTCAAAGTTGTAGATGGAGTATTCCACCTCGGCCCGGTGGTAGAGATCGCCGTAGGTGAAGTGTTCGTTCCAGCGGAGGTCAAAGACGTTTTCCACCTCCTGAAGAAACATGGCCAGGCGCTCAAGGCCGTAGGTGATCTCCACGGTGACCGGGCGGCATTCAAAACCCCCCACCTGCTGGAAGTAGGTGAACTGGGTGATCTCCATTCCGTCAAGCCAGACCTCCCAGCCGAGTCCCCAGGCCCCGAGCGTGGGGCTCTCCCAGTCGTCCTCCACGAAACGGATGTCGTGCTCCGCGGGGTCAATCCCGAGGGCCTTAAGGCTTTCAAGGTAGATCTCCTGGATTTCGTCCGGTGAGGGTTTGATGACCACCTGATACTGGAAGTAGTGCTGGAGGCGGTTGGGGTTTTCCCCGTAGCGGCCGTCGGTGGGTCTGCGGCAGGGTTCGGGATAGGCCGCGGCCCAGGGCTCAGGCCCAAGCGCCCGAAGGAAGGTGGCCCAGTGAAAGGTCCCGGCCCCCACCTCCATGTCGTAGGGCTGAAGAATCACGCAGCCCTTCTCCGCCCAGAAGGCGTTAAGTCTGGCGATGAGATCCTGAAAATACATCCGGCCTCCTCCTATCGAGCGGCCTTTAAAACCAGGGAAACCCTTCCCCCGGCCGCCGGAAGATCCAGGCTCAGATTCGGAGAAATCCTCACTATTCGGTGGCTCCCAGGTACCCTTTTGAAACGCCATTTTCGGGCCGGGAGCCGAACCTCCCTTTCTCCCTCCGGGGTAAAGAAGATAATACGATCTTTGCGAATTTGAAAGCGATAAGTGAGCTTCCGGCCGTTTTCGAAGAGGAGAGCCAGCCGAAAGGACACGCCTGAAGAAGGATCGATCAGGTAATTTTCAAGCTCATAGGTTTCCTTTGAGTCGGCGGGAAAGTAGTAAGCTTTGAGGATCCTGAACTGGCGGGCCGTGCAATCTCCGGCCCAGGCAGAAACCAGAAGCCCCACCATCAGCCACAGTCCGGTAAGGATCCTCATGGCTCAGACCTCCTGGTTAAAATATGGTTATTCTTGATCGATTTTTTAAAAATATACCGGGGCCGATCCGGCTTGAAAATGGGGGCTTCGTTCGCCAAAGATCAAAGGTATAGTGAAGGGGTATGCAGGTACGGGTTAAGACCAAAAAACTCAAAACTCGACTGGAGAATCTGGCGGTGGTCCTGGTGGAGACCCTTTATCCGGAAAACATCGGGGCCGCGGCCCGGGCCTGCGCCAACTTCGGAGTCCCGAACCTCATCCTGGTGCGCCCCAGGGACCTCACCCCGGAGAAGATGCGGGCCATGGCCACAAGAAGCGGACTTCCGATCCTGGAAAAAATGAGGATCTACGAGGATCTCGTCTCGGCCCTTTCCGACTTTCATTACGTGGTGGGGACCACCGCCCGGCTCGGAAAACAGCGCAAGGTTCACGAGACCGTAAGGGAGATCGTCCCCCGCATCGTGGACCTCTCCCAGCAAAACCGGGTGGCCTTCCTTTTCGGAAACGAAAAATGGGGGCTCACCAACGAGGACCTCTACCACTGTCACACCGTGGTCACCATCCCCACCACCGAGGCCGCAAGCTTAAACGTGGCCCAGGCGGTGGTCATCGTCCTTTACGAGATGTTCTGCGCCTCGGCCGAGGTGGAAATGCCCAGGCCGCGGCTTGCCACGGTAAAAGAACTTGAGGTCATGTACGAGATCATCCGGGAGACCCTGAAGCGCATAGACTACATCCCTCACGAAAACGAGACCCTCTGGATGACCACCATAAGGCGTTTCCTTTCCCGCCTTGATCTTACGGCCCAGGAGGTGCGGGTCATTCAGGGCTTCTGCAAACAACTCCTCTGGGCCCTTGAGCATTCCGGAAAACCTACTTCCTCTTAAGAACCGTAAGAACCTCAAGGTGGTAGGTCTGGGGGAACATGTCGAACCCGACCACCCTTTCCACTTCGTAGCCGGCCTGAAGCAAAAGTTTGAGGTCCCGGGCTAAGGTGGGGGGATCGCAGGAGATGTAAAGGATGCGGTCGCTTGCCACCTCCGGGAGGTAGCGCATGAGCTCCCGGCAGCCACCCCGCGGAGGATCAAGGAGGACCAGGGGATAGGTCTCCGCGGCCTTCCAGGTCTCAATCAGGGCCTCGGCGGCCGTGGTCCTTTGAAGGTTTACTTTTCCGGAAAGGCCCAGTCTTTCGGCGGTGTAGCGTCCGTCCTCCATGGCCCCGTAGTCGGTATCCACGCCGAGGGCCTCTTTCACCAGCGGGACAAGCGGAAAGAGGAAGTTTCCCATTCCGGCGTGAAGATCAAGCACCCGGGAGAGTCCTTCGGCATAGGGCCGAATGGTCTCCATGATCTTGAGGTTTATCTCCCAGTTCGCCTGGTTGAAGACCCCGGGGCGGATGAAGTAAAAGGGGTTTTCGGCCCCGGGGAAGAAAGCCTTGGGCACGGGAAAGAGTCTTCGGCCCCCGTGGGTGGCCTCGCGGGGAAAGGGCCCCTTCGGCCGCGGGCCGCGCACCCAGTAAAAGACGCTCTTTACCCCGGGAAGCTCCCGGGAAAGGGCCTCCACATCCTCCGCGTCCGGCTCCACGGTGATCCAGAAAAGGAGGGTCGCAAGGCCCTCCGCCGGTGAGAATTCAAGCTTCACCCTTTTGGCGAAGCTCTGAAGCCTTCTCCAGGCCACACTCTCCGGCAGGGCCTCAAGCACCCGGTTTAAGGGCTCCTCGCCGAGAAGACACCGTCTGATGAGGACTAGATCGTGGCTTTTGCGCTTCACGAAACCCAGGGCCCCGGTTCCGGGCTCCACGTGAAAGCGCAGGCGATTGCGATAGTGAAAAGCCCTCGACGAGGGAATCACCCCTTCCACCAGGTCCTCGGGAAGGCCGCCCTGGCGCCGCAGGATCTCCCGCAGCATCTCCTCCTTTATGCGCACCTGGGCCTCGTAGCGGATGTGCTGGAGCTGGCAGCCCCCGCAGACCCCGTAATAAGGACACACGGGTTCCGTGCGCTCCGGAGAGGGGGAAAGGATACGGAGGGCTTCCGCCTGGACGTAATCGCGATATTCCCGCAGGATACGGATCTCGACCTCTTCTTCCGGGATGACTCCGGGGATGAAGGCCACCCGCCCGTCAGGCAGACGGGCCAGCCCCTCTCCCCCGAAAACGATCTTTTCGATTCTTATCCGCATTCGGAAATTGTCTTCAGCCGGGAATTATGGTAGGAGCCTAAGTATAATAAAACATCTGGGGGAGAAGGGCCATGCCTGAAAAAAAACTTGGAACCGTCAATCAAATAGCTCGTCTCACTTATGAGGCTGTGAAGGAGGTTCTGGAGGCCGCCACCGGTTCCCGTATCCGTTATGCTCCCACGATCCAGAGGGTGCCCATGGTGAGTCTCAAACCGGACCTGGGCTGTTTCATCGAGTTCACCGGAGACTACAACGGACTCTTTTGCATGAATTTTTCGGGCCAGGCGGCCCTTGAGCTTTACCGTCGGGCCATGACCTTCATGGGGATGCCGGAGGAGGAGCTGGCCCGGGATTACACCTCGGACGAGGTGGTGAACTTTATCGGGGAGATGGTCAACCAGACCATCGGGGCGGTGCGGCGCAAGATAGAAAACCAGTTTGGGCTCACTGCCCGAAACAGTCAGCCCCGGGCCATCGCCATCAACCAGACCATCACCCTCCTTTTGAACACCATGATCGAACGTCCGCAGTGTCGTCGTTTGGCCTTCCGCACCGAGGACAACGCGCCCTTTTATGTGGAACTGGGGCTGGAGCAGACGGAATTCATCCCGCTTGAAAGCCCTCAGGAAGTAGATGTTGACGAAATCCTCTCCCAGTTCGAGTAGGAGGAGAAGATGGCCAAACTCAGCATCATCGGCGCCGGAGCGGTAGGCACGGCCGCGGCCCACTGGGCGGCGGTCAAGGGGGTGGCCGAGGAGATCGTCCTCATCGACATCGTTCCGGATCTCGCTAAAGGGAAAGCCCTGGACATCGCCCAGAGCGCCCCGGTTTACGGTTTTTCGGCCCGCATCCTCGGCACCGAGGACTTTTCGGCCTTAAAGGACTCGGAGGTGGTGATTCTTACCGCGGGCCGGCCCCGGAAGCCCGGAATGAGCCGGGAGGATCTCCTGCGCGTAAACCTTGAGATCGTGCGCTCCTGCGCCGAGGAGGTAAAAAGGCACGCCCCGGACTGCGTCCTCATCGTGGTCACCAATCCCATTGACGCCATGGTCTATGCGGCCTTCCGGATCACGGGGTTTCCCCGGGAGCGGGTGCTCGGCATGGCCGGGGTGCTGGACTCCGCCCGTTATCGCTACTTCCTGGCCGAGGCCTTAGGGGTGGCCCCGGAGGACGTCCAGGCCCTGGTGATGGGCATCCACGGGGATCACATGCTGCCCCTGGTAAGGCTGGCCAACGTGGCCGGAATCCCGGTGACGGAACTCCTCCCCCGAGAAAAGATCGCCGAGATTGTGGAGCGCACGAGAAAGGGCGGGGGGGAGATCGTGAGCTATCTCAAGACCGGAAGTGCCTTCACCACCCCGGGGCTTTCGGCGGTGGAGATGGCGGAGGCGATCTTCAGGGACGCCAACCGGGTCCTTACCTGTTCGGTGTGGCTTCAGGGCGAGTTCGGTTTTTCGGAGGTCTTTATCGGAGTGCCGGTGGTCCTTGGGCGCGGGGGGCTAAAGCGTGTCCTTGAATTTTCCCTTACGCCCGAGGAAAGGGAAGCCCTTTCGGCCTCGGTGGCGGAGGTCAAAAAACAGATGCACCTCACGGGGCTTTAAAAAGGCCCTTTTCAGGGCGATAAAACCGGTTTAAGTCCTTAAAGAGCGAATTTATTCTTGAAAATTTCAGACGATGGGTCCTTAGGGGATTTGTCAAACTTTGAATTTTTTGTTATGAGAAGCCAAATTTTAGAAGCGGGAGGTGGCAAGGTGCGAAAGAGCGGGCTTTTTCTTGTTCTTCTGTTTCTGATTCTGGGGCCTATGGGGGTCTCTACAGCCTTTTACGGG
>JALWCD010000086.1:0-4117 GCA_027036915.1 Thermodesulfatator sp.
GGCATACGGGGTTCCTATCGCGATCCGGCCATTATTCCCCTTGATCCCAAAGCCATCGGGCAGGGTGTTTTCGGGCTTTTCAAGCGGGTTTTTCAGCTCCCGGCCCAGGTTGTAGTTCCTAAAAATTAAATTTTGATCGAAACGATACGTCTCATTCTTTTAACAAATGTTTAGTGTCTTTTAAGACCGATAATGCCTATAAATTCTTAGAAATGGCTCTTTACATTTTTAAGAGTTTGGAGTATTAAGAATTGAAAGATTCAAAAGGGTAAAAACTACGCTTTAGGAGGTGTGGGTATGAAACGGTGGTTGGGTTTGGTGGTGGCGTTTCTGTTGATGGTACCCGGAGGGCTTCTGGCTTACACCGGGGCCTCGCAGGACGAACTCCTGCAGAGGATTCAGCAGCTTGAAAGAGAACTTCAGGCTTTGAAGAAGCAGCTTCAGGCCGTTCAGGAGGCCCAGGAGGAGTCCAGCGAAGCCGTGGACGAAATGAGCGAGCTGGTGGAGAAATTCAAGGACAACATGGGCAAGTTCCAGATCTGGGGCGACATTCGCACGCGGGTGGATTCCACGCGGGCCTATGTACCGGAGAGTTATTTTGCAATGGATCAGAATATGATTTTGGGCATGGCCTGGTATCAAGCTGGAAATATGATGAAGGCGATGAGTTACTTTAGTAACGTTAAACCCGTTAAAGGACACAGGGAAAATGATACTATTTGGACTAATCGGATGCGGCTCAACTTTAAGGTCAATCCTACAGAAAATACCAATGTAAAAGTGCGTTTAGCCTATTATAAAGTTTGGGGAATGACAGATGATTATGTTGCTCCCGGCCTTTTTCCTAGTATGACTAATAATTTTACTACAGGTGTCAGACCATCTGACAATCGGCTCTATGTGGATCGGGCCTATTTCAACTGGGTGAATGTGGGTGGCTATCCCATCTGGATCTCTTTCGGTCGTCGGCCCACCACCCACGGTTCTCCGCAGCACCTGCGCGAGGGCCTGGACAGGAAGGAGGCCTCTCCCTCCGGCATCAACATTGATGTGCCTTTCGATGGCGCCACCATCGGGTTCCAGTATCGCTGGCCCTGGCCCGGGCGTATCCGTTTCTGCTACGGGCGCGGTTTTGAGTCCGGCTTCAAGATGCCCATTGATCGGGCCAAGGATGATGTGGACTTCTACGGCTTCGTGTGGGATGTGCTGGATGATCCTGACCGCAACATGATGCTTATTGTGCAGGCTTTCAAGGCGGAGGGTGTGATGGACTTTCCGAATGGCGAAATGTATATGTATAATCCTTTCTTCGGTCAGTGGATGCCTATTTATATGAACACTCAGGCTAATCTTGGAGATATTTATGAGATTGGAGCTACTTGGATTCACAAAGTAGATATTCCTTACCTTGGACTCGAAGGAGTAGATTATTTTATTTCGGTAGGTGCTTCTATTACCGATCCTGATGAGGTCGGATCGCTGTCGATGCCCGTTATTGATAATAATGGAACTGCAACTGCGAGTGACGATACCTGGCTGACAGCTACAATGTATTACACACTCTTAGGAGGATTAGCGGGGGATCCTTCTCAAGTAGATACTGATACACACTTTGGATGGGCAGTTTATGTGGGTGCGCGGATACCGCTCCCTTGGGTTCCCGGGGCTAAACTTGGACTGGAGTACAATTACGGCTCCAAGTGGTGGATGCCCTTCATGGTGGCCACCGACGATGTTTACATCAATAAGCTCGCCACGCGCGGGCACGTGGCCGAAATCTACTGGATCCAGGATCTCCCGGCCGGCGAGGCCCTCAATAAGTATGCCAGGGTCTTCCTGCGCCTCGGCTTCCAGTACTTCTGGTTCAACTACAGCGGAAGCGGCATGTGGCTGGGTGAACCCCATGAGATCAATGAACTTGATGATACTATGATGGGAATGCCTCTTAATGCTCAGATGTTTACGCCCATTGACCACATGTACAACCTCTACGCCTCATTCGAGATCTTCTTCTAGGCGTTTTCTCGCTGCGACCATCCGGGGCGGGGGGGCCTCCACCCCCGCCTTTTTTTATTGCCCTCTCCTTCTATAAATCTTGGCATAAGTTGAGTTTAGGGTATCTTCCCTCCTGGTGCTTCAGGTAAAGCGGGTTTCCAAAAATTTTGGTGGAATCCAGGCCCTCAGGGAAGTCTCTCTTGAATTATGTAAGGGCGAAGTGCTGGGGCTCATAGGTCCCAACGGGGCCGGTAAGACCACCCTTATCAACATCCTTTCAGGGATCGTGCCGGCCGATCGGGGAGAAACCCTTTTCGAGGGTCATGTCCTGAATGGGCTTTTACCCTGGCAGAGGGCGGAATTGGGCCTGGCTAGAACCTTTCAGCATATTCAAATTTTCGCCGGCTTGACGGTATTAGAGAATGTGATGAGCGGGGCCCATCGGTTGCGTCTTGTCGGTTTCTGGTCGTCGTTTTTATCTTTGCCCCGTGCGATACGTGACGAAGTCCGTCTCATGAAGGAGGCTCGACACATCCTTGAAGAGTTAGGGCTGGCGGAGAGGGCCGATCTGCCGGCCGAGAATTTGCCTTACGGAGAACAAAAAAAGGTGGTTTTGGCTCGGGCCCTGGCTTTAAGGCCCAGAGCCCTTCTCCTGGATGAACCCGCTGCAGGCCTGAACGAGAAAGAAACGGAAGAACTGGGAGAAATCATTCTCAAATTGAAATACCGGGGGTTAGCGATTTTATTGGTGGAGCACGACCTCAACCTGGTTATGGAGGTTTGCGATAGGGTGGTGGTACTTGATCAGGGAAGGGTTATCGCTCAGGGAGCCCCTCAGGAAGTTCAAAATCATCCTCTGGTCCTTGAAGCCTATCTTGGAAAATGATATGAAGAGCCAGGAAACCAGGATTTCAGAAGGGGGAAGGGGAGATGAGACGTCTCGTTAGAGTTTTATCCCTTTGGATGATGGTTATGGGCTGGGGAATTTCAGGCCTGGCTGCGGAAAAGGCCATAAAAATCGGGGCCTTTTTCGCCCTTTCGGGACCTGCAGCCTTCATAGGTACCCCCACCAGGCTCGTGGCCGAGATGGCCGTGGCGGAGATCAACAAAAAGGGTGGCATACATGGTCGGCCGCTCAAGTTGATCGTGGGCGACACCGAGGGCGATCCCAGCAAGGCCGTGGCCATTGTCAAACGATTCATTTACAAGGAAAAAGTGGTGGCCATCATTGGCCCCACCCGCACCGGGACCGGCATGGCGGTAAAGCCCATCGTGGAAGCCGCCCGGGTGCCCACCATCATGACCGTGGGCGGCGATCCGGTGATCATGGGGGGCAAATTCGGCTCTTACCGTTACGTTTTTAAGACTCCTCAGCGCTCAAGCACCGCCGTGCGCAGGATTTACGGTTATCTCAAAAAGAGAGGCCTGACTCGAATCGCCCTCCTTACGGCCACTGACGGATTCGGGAAGGATGGCCGCAAGTGGCTCGAAAAGCTGGCTCCGGAGTACGGGCTTACCGTGGTGGCGGAGGAATCCTTCAATCCGCGGGATACGGATATGACGGCCCAGCTGGCCAAGATCTGGCGGAAAAGACCGCAGGTGATCGTGGCCTGGACCATCGGGCCGGCGGGGGCCATCATCGCCAAAAACGTAAAACAGCTCGGCATTACGGCGCCCCTTTTTCAATGTCACGGCCTGCCAGACCCCAAGTATATTGAACTGGCCGGCCCGGCCTCCGAAGGCAACCTCATGCCCTCCACCAAACTCATGGCCTGGGAGCAGCTCCCGGACAGCGACCCCCAGAAGAAAGTCATCGCCCATTTCGTACATCTTTATCGGGAGGTCTATCATTACCACCGAAAATTTCCCATCAACACCCATTCCGGCTACGCCTGGGACGCCATCATGATCCTGGCCCGGGCTCTGGAGAAGGTGGGGCCGGATCGGGAAAAGCTCCGGGAGGCCATCGAAAACACCAGAGGCTACGTGGGCATAAGCGGGATTTACAACCTCACCCCTCAGGACCACAACGGGCTGGATGAGTCCTCCATGATTATCGTGAGAATTGAGAAAGGCCGCTGGGTGCTTGAGGATTACTAATTTTCCGGCCTATCTTCTGGCC
>JALWCD010000086.1:4127-11061 GCA_027036915.1 Thermodesulfatator sp.
TGTGGCCGTGGGCGGCGGCGGGTGAAGGTGCGGGCCGCGATATCTGGCAAGCGCCGGCGCCTGTGTGGGTGTGGGAAAGATCCCCTGGGCCCCGGGGACTTGGGGCTCGGGGGTGGGCGTTTTTCTTTACTGGGCTAGCGCGGGATGGCCTATATGGGGAAAGATCATCTTTCTCCTGGGACTTTCGATCTTGGGTGTTCTAGCCTCAGACCAGATGAACCAAACTCTTAGTGAAAAAGACCCCTCCTGCGTGATCATCGACGAGGTGGCCGGAACCTATCTTGCCCTTCTGGGGCATCCGGCCGATTCCCTGCATCTGGTGATGGGGTTCTTGCTCTTCAGGATTTTCGATATCTGGAAGCCCTTTCCGGTAAGTCTTGCGGAAAGACTTCCCGGGGGATTTGGGATCATGGCCGATGACCTTGCGGCCGGAGGAGTGGTCAATTTAATCCTGCCTGGGATTCTGGGGCTTTACCGAAGCCTTTTCTCTTAATATCTTGTAGATATGCTCAACGTATTCAAATACTTCGACGACTTCCGGGATACCTTCGGCGAAGAGGCGGCCCTGAAGTTGATCCGGGCCCTGGGAGAGATTTACGAAAACCTGGCCCAGACCGTCACCCGGGAAGAATTCAACGAACTCAAGGAGGTTGTCCGTGAGCAGGGCGAAAACCTCAAAATACTCACCCAGAGGGTGGATCAGCTTACGGAGGATGTGCGTCAACTCACCCAGAGAGTGGATCAACTTACCCAGAGAGTAGATCAACTCACCCAGAGGGTAGATCAACTCACCCAGAGGGTGGACCAACTCACGGAGGATGTGCGCAGGCTCACGGGCGAGATGGGGAAAATGAAGGGGGATCTTGAGGAGGTAAAGAAGCAGGTGGGAGGCCTCAGCATCACCGTGGGCTACACCTTAGAAAACGAGGCTTACCGCTATCTTCCGAGGCTTCTACATCGGGACTATGGTCTTGAGGTGATAGAACCCCTGATTCGGACCTTCGTGAAGGATCCCAAGGGCCGCCCCCTCGAGGTGAACATCTTCGGGAGGGCCCGTAGGAATGGCCAGGAGGTGGTCATCTTAGGCGAAGCCAAAGCCCAGCTTTCGAAAAGGGACGTGGACCGCTTTTTGCGCCGCAAGGTAAAACCGCTTACGACGATTTTCCCGGAAAGGTTCCTGATCCTGGTCACCCACATGGTCTCAACTCCGGAGGTGGAAGAATATGTGCGGGATAAGGACATAGCTCTTTACTATTCTTACCAGTTCAGAAAAGAGTGAGGGAAAATATTCGTTTTTTAAAAATCAACTGGCTATACAATAGCTCCATCCGTAACAATATATTACTACATTTCCATCGTTGTTAGTATCCAGATTTTCTAAGGTTTGAGGAGCTATACTGCCGTTAAGTCTTACAGGATTTCGGCAATTATTGTCAGCGATTTCCACAGTATGGTCTGGACATAATCCGGAAAGGAAAGACCAGTCTTTTATTTTTAGACAGACTCCTCCATTAATTCTATATCCCATAGTATTACCTCCAGGACCTCTCGCCATTTGAATCTGTAGAATATAACTACAACCGCTTGTCCCATTACCTCCTCCACCTCCACCGCCTCCTCCACCTCCGCTTGAACACCCAAGAAGGGCTTTCAATTGATTAAGTGTTTTATATTCCACAATATCGTCATAGACCTCGGGTCTATTCATGTCCTGCTGCCAGTCATCTATATTTTCTACTCCGGGGGCATAAACATTTATGGTGAAGTTGTCCGTAACTTTTATGCCTATCAAGGGAGAATCCATAATTTTTTGAAATTTGCTTCCACTTAAAGAACTATCCACGGTCTGGTGATTGTAATTTCCATCGGCACTTATGATCAAAAAAGCTACGTCCTGGATTCGACCTTCATGAGAGGAACAGGAAGCATCGGTGCAATTCCATTTTATCTCAATATTCGTTGCGTTTGTGGTGGCATTGCATATACTACCCGAATCTATAAGATTATCAGAAAATACATACATTAATTTTTTGTTGTACGAATCCCGAAAACTCTTCATGGCCTTTTGAATTTCAGAAGAAGTTCCGGGAAGGTGACCGTGGGTGAGCGCATAACCCACAATGGCCTCTACGTTTTCCTTTACCCTCTCCCGGCTCTCGCTGTACTTGGCCCGTTTTATCAGCAACCCCACCAACCCCGCTCCCATACCGACTAGAATGCCCAGGATCACCATGATGATGGCCAGTTCGATGAGGGTGAAACCGCGCCGATGACGCATCCTAAAGCTCCTCGATATAGTCCGGATAGGTGTAGACCTCTATGCCCAGAGCCTCGGCCACCGGCAGGGCCTCCGGGGCCACCATGGGAGAGACGACGATCTTCCTTTTCACCCGGCAGCCCTCCCGCTTCTCGTAGAACCGTACCTTGCGGTCGAAGGTGTAGAGGTCGGACTTGCTCATGGAGGACTTGATCTCCGCCGCGATCACCTCGCCGTCCCGGATGATGAGGTCGAGCTCCACCTGATCCGGCCGGCCGAAGACCTCTCCCTCCTCGTCTTTGGCCAGATAACGCTCCACCCTTACCGGAAAACTCTCCTCGAGGATGCCCTTTATGGCCTCTCTGAAAGAACTTTCCGCCCGAAGCCCCCAGCGGGCCCCTAACGCCCCAACTCCCACGTCATACATCCGGTGGAGCCTCTTTATTTCCTCTCCAAGCTCCCGCCACCGCTGCTCGCTTTCTTCGCGCAGCCGCTTTATCTCCTCCATGGATTCCTGCCACCTGCGCTCGCTCTCCTCCTTGAACTTGAGATATTCCCGCCACCTGCGCTCGCTCTCTTCGCGCAACCGCTTTATCTCCTCCATGGATTCCCGCCACCTGCGCTCGCTCTCCTCCCGCAGCTGCCTCATTTCCTCCCGAAATTCCAGGCGCATGGCCTTGAGCTCCGCCAGCATCTTTTCGAACCGGTCCTCGGTCTCCCTGCGTTCGGCAAACCGCTCTCGCCCCACTTCCGAGACTACTCGCTCAAGAAAGGCCCGGATCTCCGGATCGGTCCGCACCAGGCGCGGAACCTCCTGGTAAATAATCTTCTTTACCTCTTCCAGGCTAAGAGAATCCAGCATCTCGGCCATCGTTTTAAAATTTTAGGTCTATTGGGCCTTATCTGTCAAATTTTCCGGGAGGGGAAGCCCTTCCTTTTCCGCAAGGGCCCGCACGTAGTGCCAGTCCCCGTTTCGGATCCACTCCGGGATGGGGGCCAGGGCAAGGCGCGTAAAGACGGCCCGGCGTTCCTCCTCGGGAAGGCCCCGTGAGAGGATCTCCCTTCGCCAGCGGGCCATGAGTTCCAGATAGGCCTCCCATTCCGGCCCGAACTCCTCCTCGAGCCGCTCGCGGATCCTTCGGGCCGCGGCGGGACTGGCCCCGGAGGTGGAGATGGCAAGTTGAAGCCTTCCCCGCCTTACCACCGAGGGCACGATGAAGGAGCAGAGCTCGGGCACATCCACCACGTTACAGAAGATCCTGTTCTTTTCGGCCTCGGAGAAGACAGCCTTTTGAACTTCCGGGTCGTCGGTTGCGGCCACACAGAGCCAGGCCCCGGAAAGATCTCCCTCCCGGTAAGGACGCCTTTCAAGCTCGAGGCGGCCTTCTTCCGCCCACCTTTCTATACGGGGCGTGACCTCCGGAGCGATGACCCGCACCCGGGCCCCGGCCGAAAGAAGGGCCTCCACCTTTCTTTCCGCCACCTCCCCGCCCCCCACCACCACACAGAACCTTCCGGAAAGATTTAAAAGCACAGGATAATACCTCATGTTCCCTATCTTACTTCTTGAACCCTCCGTTGCACAGGGGGTATGATGAGGTATGTCCCGAATAAAAAAAGTCTCGCTTAAAAAGGCTCACGGAGAAAATTTCGTGTACTACCGAAATCTCTCTCCTGAGGAATCCTTCCGGGTCTTTCTTATCCTTCAGAAAGAAGTAGCTTCCATCATGGGAGCCTCTCATGGAAGACTGGAAAGAGTTTATAAAATTATTAAACAAAAACGGAGTTGAATATCTCCTTATTGGAGGGCTGGCCCTGGCTTTCTATGGGTGTCCCAGAGCCACAGGAGATATGGACATCTTGATCAATCCTGCTTCAGAAAACGCTAGGGCGTTACTTAAGACCTTGAGGGATTTTGGCTTTAAGGACCTGGATATTTCGGAGAAAGATGAAGAGGAAGGCTACATCATCCAGCTGGGTTATCCTCCCTGGCGAATTGATCTTCATATAGGAAACGAGATACCTTTTGAAGAGCTCTGGAAAAGACATCGTGTATTTCGCTGGGAAAAGATTGAAGTGCGGGTAGTGGATCTTGAGGATCTCAAAAGATTGAAAAGACTTTCGGGGAGAACCAAAGACTTTGCCGATTTGGAGTGCCTGGAAAGAGTACATGAAGCCGATTGATCCCGCGCCTTATATAGAACACACGCTTCTTAAGCCCACCGCAACAGCTCAGGACATAGAGGCGCTTTGTGCCGAGGCGCGGGAGTTCGGTATGGCCGGAGTGTGTGTGCCTCCGGTTTGGGTGCCGCTGGCCCGGAAAGTTCTTTCCGGAAGCAGGGTGCGGGTGGTCACGGTGGTGGGGTTCCCCTTGGGGTTTGAACCGGTGGAGATCAAGGTGGCCCAGGCCGAGCTTTACACCGACCTCGGGGCCGAGGAACTGGACATGGTCCTGAACCTGGCCCTGCTTAAGTCCGGGGAGATCAAGGAGGTCCTTTCAGAGATCGAAGAGGTGGTGCGGGCCGCGGAACCCGCTCCGGTGAAGGTGATCCTTGAGTGCGGCTATCTTTCGGAGGCCGAAAAGCGGGAGCTTTCCCGCCGGATTCCGGAGACCGGAGCGGCCTATCTCAAGACCGCCACCGGTTTCGGCCCCCGGGGAGCCACACTTGAGGACGTGAAGCTTCTTAAGGAGGTCTCCGGAGGGCGCATCCGGATCAAGGCCGCGGGTGGGATACGCACCTTAGAGCAATGCCTGGCCTTCATCCGGGCCGGAGCCGAGCGCATAGGGACCAGCTCCGGGGCGGAGATCGTGCGGGAATTCTTAGCCCTTTCCCGGGGCGAGGCCCTTCCGGAGGTCGAGGTCTTCGTAGATGGGGCCTGTCTTGGAAATCCCGGCCCCGGCGGGTTTGCCGCCCTCCTTAAGGCCCGGGGGCAGGAGAAGATCATCACCGGAGGCGAGGAGAAGACCACCAACAACCGCATGGAAATCCGCGCGGCCATAGAGGCCCTCAGGGCCTTAAAGCGCCCCTGCCGGGTGAAGATTTACACCGACTCCCGCTACCTTCTTCAGGGGGCCACGGAGTGGCTCCCCCGCTGGGAAAAAAGCGGCTTCCGGACCGCGGACAAAAAGCCGGTCAAGAACCGGGACCTCTGGGAGGAACTCGCGAACCTTATGAGGACCCACCGGGTGGAATGGATCTGGGTTGAGGGCCATGCCGGACATCCGGAGAACGAACGCTGCGACCGCCTGGCCCGGGAGGAGGCGAGAAAAAGAAAGGGGGCTTAAAATCAACCCGTTTCCATGCGCTTTTCCTGCCACTTAATCCAGAGGGCCATAGCCGGGAAAAATATTAAAGCAAAAATAAAAACCCAGGAAAGAGTTTCCATTTGAGGTCCCCCTTTTTATTCTTCGCTCCACCAAACCGTAAGTATTCCTGTTAACGCACAAACGGAAAGTCCCAGGAAAAGAACATTAAAAGGAACTCCTTTAAGAAACCCTCCTATCACAAGCCCTGCAAAGGTTATCTTAAAAACCTCACGTGCTAATTCCGCAAGAGCTTTGCGTTTCGCTTTGTTAAGCATTTATTTAATGGTACCATAAACTCCATGGAAAAAAAACTTCTCGTGGGGATCACCGGGGCCAGCGGCGCCCCTTACGCCGTGGCCTTCCTCAGGCTTCTTAAGGAACTTTCCGTGACAAGCGAGGTGGTGATAAGCCGCGCGGGGGAGGAGGTTTTAAAGCATGAGACCGGGCTTTCGGTTGAGGAGCTTAGTGAGCTCACCTCCCGGGTGTATCGGGAGGATGAAATTTCAGCTCCTCCGGCAAGCGGCTCGGCCCCTTACCGGGGGATGGTGATCGTTCCCTGCACCATGGGGACTCTTTCGGCCATCGCTCAGGGTGCGGCCCGTAACCTTCTTCAGCGGGCGGCAGACGTCATGCTTAAGGAGCGCAAACCCCTCGTTTTGGTGGTTCGCGAGACCCCTTTCAACCTCATCCACCTGCGGAACATGCTTTCCGCGGCCGAGGCCGGGGCGGTGATTTACCCGGCTATGCCGGCCTTCTATCACCGTCCCAAAGACCTCCGGGAGATGGTAGAATTCTTCGTGAGGCGTCTTGCGGAGTTCCTGGGCCTTGAAGTCCGGAATCTAAAAAGGTGGGAGGGGCTATGATTAAGAAATACAGAACCCTTGAAGAGGCGGATCGGGATCTCATGGCCTTCAATATTGAACTTCATCGCCGCTTAGGGCGTCCCTTCATTCCGCCCCGCACCCCTATTCCCCGATTCAAATCCGGGATTAAACGATTTAAGACTATTGAAGAAGCCAATCAGGATAGCTGGAGGGAGCTTCTTGCCCGACTCAAAAACCCTGTACGATCTTTTTAAAGAAACGTTAGAGGTGGCCCGAAAGTTTAATGAAAGAGGGGTAAAGTACGTCCTAATTGGCGGACTGGCTCTCTACCTGCAAGGGCTTCCCCGTTATACCGAAGACATGGATTTTATGCTGGAAGCAAGTGTAGATAATCTTAATCGGGCTAAAGAAGCCCTTCAGGAAGTATATCAGGACCCGGAACTGGAAACCATTAGCCCAAAAGATCTTGATTACGCCGTCATCCGGTATGTCTCCCCTTCAGGATCTCGTATAGATCTTCTTTTTCGTCTCGGCGAGGTGGCGGAT
>JALWCD010000087.1 GCA_027036915.1 Thermodesulfatator sp.
CTATGAGGCTCTCCGGGATAGAGGTAGAGGTAAGAGAGTTATTTGACGGGAGTTTCAGGATTTATCACCCGGAAGAAGGAATTATTCCTTACGAGGATCTTGGAAGGCAAAAGAAGGCTTGTCGAGAGACCAGACTCAGGTTTAAAAAGACGACTCAGGAAGGGGGTGACATTTTCCCCTTGCAGTTAGGGTGACATTTTCGCTCTGCGGTAACACCAAATCCGGAGAAAACTTGACTTATCCTTTAGGCAATGTTAATTCTCTACCCAAAATCAGGCTATGTCCAAAATAGAAAATTCTATCGATGGAAAAATCCCTGGTCGGCGCCTGAGCGGCGAGGAAGAGGCTATTTTAAGAGCTACCAAGGAAATTGTCATCAAGTTTATCGAAATGGGCCGGTGTTCTCCGGCTTCTTTTGAGGAAGTTTTCGGTCTAGTCTATAGGACTATCAAAAAAACCATCCATAATTTTAAATAGCTTCAACTCTTGCAATCAATCTGAGAGAATTGTCGATAATCAAGGGAAAGATGGTGCCGAGGGCGGGACTCGAACCCGCACGGGCCTACGCCCACTAGCCCCTCAAGCCAGCGCGTCTACCAATTCCGCCACCTCGGCACTTGAAAAGTTTTTTAATCCGAGACCCAAAACTCGTCAAGAGGAGGGCCGGGGTAACCCGGCCCTCAGAAGCTAGCTCAAACAGGCCTTAAGATCTTCTTCGGGAGTGGAAATGGGCTTGAGATTGTATTTTTCAGCCAGGAAGTTCAGCACGTTCGGAGTGAGAAAGGCCGGAACACTCGGTCCCAGGCGAATATTCTTGATTCCTAGATAGAGCAGGGTAAGAAGGATGGCCACCGCCTTCTGCTCGTACCAGGAAATGATGAGCGAGAGCGGAAGCTCGTTCACCTCTACATTGAAGGCCTTGGAAAGAGCAAGAGCAATTTGTATGGCGCTGTAGGCGTCGTTGCACTGTCCAATGTCCAGCAGCCGCGGAATGCCCCCGATGTCTCCCAGATCCTTATCGAAGAAGCGGAACTTGCCGCAGGCCAGCGTAAGCACCACGCAATCCCTGGGGACCTTCTCCACAAACTCGGTGTAGTAGTTGCGCACGGGTTTGGCTCCGTCGCAGCCTCCCACCAGGAAGAAGTGCCGGATGGCCCCGCCCTTCACCGCCTCGATCACCTTGTCGGCCACAGAAAGGACGGCGTTCCGGGCAAAGCCGGTCATGACCTCTTTTCCAGGGGCATCTTCCTTGAAGCCCCCCATTTTTTTCGCCATCTCGATCACCGGAGCAAAGTCCTCGTTGGGAATGTGTTTTACCCTCGGAAAGCCCACCGGACCCAGAGTGAAAACTCGGTCCTTGTAAGAATCCTTGGGAGGCATGAGACAATTGGTAGTCATCACGATGGGACCGGGAAAATCCGCAAACTCCTTCTGCTGGTTCTGCCAGGCGGTCCCGTAGTGCCCGTAAAGATGCTTGAACTTCTTGAGCTCGGGATAACCGTGCGCCGGAAGCATCTCTCCGTGGGTGTAGACATAAATGCCCTGGCCTTCGGTCTGCTTAAGAAGCTCGTAAAGGTCCTTGAGGTCGTGTCCGGAGACCAGGATGGCCGGCCCGGCCTTATGCCCCAAAGGCACCTTGGTAGGCACAGGATGCCCGAAGGACTCGGTGTTTCCGGCGTCCAGCAGCTCCATGGTCCGCAGATTGATCCGCCCGGCCTCAAGGGCCACCCCTACCCAGTCCTCAAGCGATAGATCGTCGCGATAGAGCTTGGTCAGGGCCTCTTTCATAAAACGGTAGACCTCTTCGTCCTCTTTACCGAGCCTGGCCGCATGATAGGCGTAGGCCGCAATGCCCTTCAAAGCGTAAAGTACGGTGAGCTTAAGGGAGAAGATGTCCGGATCCCTGGCCTTCTCGGGCTTGAGCTCCACCTCCTCACCCTGTTTGACCAGGCCCTCGATCGTTCCGGCGGGTTCAAAACGGGCCACCTCGGAGACCTCCGCCACTCCGGCCTCGCTTTTGAGATTCTCCCGAAGTTCCACGGTCTTCCGGATGTAATCCGCAATACGCTCCGGGTCAAAATTGACGTTGGTCAGGGTGGAAAAGAGGGCCTCGCAGAGAAAACGATTCACCTCCGGCTTGCGAACCCCTTTCTCCTCGGCTTTCAGGGCCACCTCCGAAAGCCCCACCAGGGCGTGCACCAGAAGATCCTGAAGCTCGTCCACCTCGTGCGTCTTCCCGCAGACGCCAATCTTCACACAGGCCTGCCCTTTGGCGGTTTGTTCACACTGATTGCAAAACATCTTCCACACCTCCTTTTAACTTGATTTTATAAGTCTATAATAGAAATAAACCTTTATCCACCCCCTGGCCTTGACCCAGATCAAGAAAGGAGCCTATATTGGAAAAATAAGTCCGGAAAGGAGGAAATCCATGAGGCAAAAAATTGGACTCTTGGTTCTTTTAGGCTTGTTCCTGATAACCGCTCCGGCGGGAGCAGAGGTCCTCCATGCGGAGGAAAAAGAGGTTTATGCGGTCTACATCGTGCCGGCCCCTAAGGCCTTCCCCACCGAGCTGGGTTACGTAATCACCAGTTTCGGCCCGGGAAACATCAATTTCTTGGAGCGCATAGACCTGGTGGTGGACCGGGAGGGCCGGGTTCAGGGTCTTCAGGTAGTCTACACCCCTCCCGATGGCTTCCGGAGACACGTCTTTCTGGCCGGCAACCGGAGCCTGATCATCCAGGAAGCCCGCCCGGAGTCCCTAAAAAAGCGGATCCTTCTGCGGGTCATCACCACGGAGGAACTGAACCGTCTGGATTAAGTGATAAAATCCTTCAGGGTGTAAAGGCTTTTCAGGGGGAGTCCTTTCCGGGCCAGGGCCTCCTGGCCTCCCTCTCCCCGGTCCACCAGGGCCACCACGGCTAGCACCCGGAGACCGAACTCTTCGGCTCGCTCGCAGGCCCTAAGGGCCGAGCCCCCGGTGGTGACCACATCCTCCAGGATCACGGCCCGCATACCCGGACGCACGTGCCCTTCGAGATATTTCCGGGTGCCGTGGCCCTTGGGTTCCTTGCGCACAATGAAGCCCTCCAGGGCAATTCCTTCCAGTCCCGCGGCAAAACACACCGCAGCCACCAGGGGATCGGCCCCCAGAGTAAGACCTCCCACGGCCTCGGGCTCAAAGGAGCGCACTTCCTCCCAGAGGAGACGTCCGATAAGGGGCAGAGCCCCGGAATAGAGCGTGACCTGTTTGCAGTCGAGATAATGCTGACTGATCCGTCCGGAGGAGAGCCGAAAACCCTCCTCCCGAAAGAGATAAGCCCTCTCTTTAAGCAGATTGAAAAGCCTCTCCCTCATCTCCCACGATCTCCGTGCCCACGCCCTGATCGGTAAAGAGCTCAAGGAGCAGGGCGTGCGGCACCCGGCCGTCTATGATGTAGGACTTCCTGTCT
>JALWCD010000088.1:0-8935 GCA_027036915.1 Thermodesulfatator sp.
GGTGTGGTGTGGACGGAGTCCATCCTCTCCCTGATTCCGGATCTATTTTCCGAAAAGCGTCTTCCCTTCGAGCGTCCGGTCACGGAGGAGGGCTGGTGGATTCTCTCCGAGGAAGGGGTGGTAAAGGTTACCCACACGGAGAAGAGTTTTTATGAAAAACCGCCCAGGGCCTACACCGCATTCAGGGTCCGGTTTGACCCCTGGCTGGCGAAAAAGGCTGAAGAAGCCGGGGTGCTCCTTGTCCCTAAAGTGAAGGTTCTGGATGTTCTGCGGGAAAACGGAAGGGTGTCAGGAGTGGTGGTAGATAGGCCGAAGGACTGGGACACCTCGGAGCCGGCCGAGGTGCGGGCACCGGTAACCATCATTTCCGAAGGGGTGAACCGGATCCTCACGCAGAAGGCCGGGCTTTTCCCGAGGGATTTCACCGCAGAGGAGGTGGCCCTTTCGGTAAAGGAGGTCATTCAGCTTCCGAAAGGCGAGGTGGAGAAGCGTTTCGGGCTTTCGGAGGAGGAAGGCCTGGCGGTGGAACTCCTCGGGGAGGCCACCCTGGGGCTTCCGGGAAGCGGATTCCTTTACACCAACAGTACCTCCGTCTCCCTGGGGGTGGGGCTCTTCCTGGCGGACTTTGCGGAAAAGGGGATCAAGCCCTACGAGCTTCTGGAGAACCTCAAGCGTCACCCGGTTCTGAGCCGCCTCCTTTCGGGGGGTGAGACCCTGGAGTACGGGGCGCACCTCATTCCGGAGTGGGGGTTTGAGGGCCTTCCGCGGCTTTGTGGTGATGGGGTGATGGTGGTGGGGGACGCCGCGGGTCTGGTGAACCCCCTTTTCCGGGAGGGGACGAATCTGGCCCTCTATTCCGGAATCATGGCGGGAAAGGCCGCGGTGGCCGCCCACGAGAAGGGGGATTTCAGCCGGGAGGGACTTGCCCTCTATGAGGAGGCTTTTCGGGAAAGCTACATCTATCGCGATCTGAAATACTTCCGGAGGCTTAAGAGATTCCTGCGGGAGAACCGGAGCCTCTTTGAGACCTATCCCGAACTCGTAAACCGGGTGTTACATCTTTACCTTACGGCCCAGGGGCGGGCCAAGGAGGAGGTCTTCCGGGAGATTTTCGGGCTTGTCAGGAAAAGGCGGGGTATCCTGGGAGTGCTGAAAGATTTCGTGAAGATGGGGAAATTCTTACGGGGATGGTAGATCCGCGGGAGATAAAAACCGTGGAGGATCTGCGAAATTTTCTGAAGAAGTTTCTCACCGGATACCGGGTGCGGGTATATCTTTTCGGTTCAAGGGCCAGGGGAGAGGCCCGGGCCTTTTCGGATGTGGATCTGGCCTTTGAATCCGAGGAAGACCTGAGGGACCTTCTTTCGGAACTGGAGGAGATCCTTGAGGAATCGCTTCTTCCGCAGAAGGTGGATCTGGTGGATCTTAAGAGGGCTGGAGAGGAGTTCAGGCGACGCGTAAAAGAGGAAGGCGTAAGGTGGTTTCCCTGAGGGATAGGCTTGCGGCGCTTGAAAGGGCGCTGGACAAACTGGAGGAAGGACACGGGAGGTGGAGGGTGAAGCCCTTACCCAAAGTAAACCTTGACGACAAGATATTCACCCTCAAGTATTACGTGGACGAAAAGTATGCCCATTTAAAAATCAAGGATCCCGGAGTCTGTAACCAATGTCGTGAAAAACCCTGTCTTTCTTCCTGTCCGGCGGGAGTTTATCGGCTTGACCGACGGGGAGAGATCACCGTGGGTTACCAGGCCTGCGTGGAATGCGGTTCCTGCCGGGTGGCCTGTCCCTATGCCAATATCCAGTGGGACTATCCCAGGGGAGGCTTCGGTGTGGCCTACAAGTTCGGATAGCTACAAAAGACTTTCGATCCTGTTTCTGAAAATCCTCCTGCTCTTTTCGGTCCTGATCGTGGGTCTTTCTTTGCGTTTCGACGATCTCAAGGTGTGGCAAACTCGACAGAACCTCTGGTATCTGGATCCGGATCGGCCGCTTTTTACTTCCTACGACGCTTTTTTCTTTGCCCGCCTGGCCAGAGATTATCAGGAAGGGCTTTATGCCCCTCGCGAAAGAGATCCCTACCGGGGGGTGCCGGACAACTATCTTACGGACAACATAACCTATCCCTTTCCGGTACCCCTTATGAGTTTTTCGGCAGCCAGGCTTTCGGACTGGCTCGGGATGCCGCTCGAAAAGGTGGCCCTCTATTACACCCCCATTACAGCGGTGCTTTTCGTGATTCCTCTATTTCTCTACCTTGAGACTCTGGGTTATACCGCGGCCGGGTTGCTGGGCGGGCTTTGCGGGGTTACGGCTTTCATTTACGTCATCCGCACCAGCATCGCTCGCTTCGATACCGACTCCCTCAACCTCTTTTTTCCTTTTGCCATCGCCTGGGCTCTGGCCATGTATTTCCGCAGCCGAAGACCGCTTCTCTGGGTCGGCCTGGCTTCGATCTTTTCCTTTCTATTTTACTGGTGGTATGCCCATCCCCATCTCATTTTCGTACTGATGCTCATTTTCGGGGGTGTAATTTTCTGGGAAAAGAGGGCGTTCGAAAAAAGAGATCGTATAGCGCTGGCCATCCTCCTTCTGCCCAATCTCTGGTATCTCTGGAAGGCCCCTCTGTCCCTCTTCAAGCAGATCTGGGGGTACGTGGTGGCCATCACCTCCCCGGGACAGACGGGGATATTCCGGGATTATCCCAATGTTTTGCAGTCTATCTCCGAACTTCAGCAGAGCAAGGGTCTGAGCCAGGTGGCCATCTTGACCCTTCAGAACAAGACTCTTTTTATTCTGGGACTTCTGGGCGCTTTTATTCTTCTTGTGCGGGAAAGAAAAGCCCTGGCCTTTCTCTGGCCTTACTTTTTG
The DNA here is from genome assembly GCA_027036915.1 of Thermodesulfatator sp. Lineage (GTDB taxonomy): Bacteria > Desulfobacterota > Thermodesulfobacteria > Thermodesulfobacteriales > Thermodesulfobacteriaceae > Thermosulfurimonas_A. The sequence goes on from JALWCD010000088.1 coordinate 2,871, forward strand.
ATCGGACTTCTGGTTTTCCGTTCCGGCAACCGTTTTGCCATGTATCTGGCTCCTTTCATCGGGATGGGGCTCGGTTTTGTATTGCACCTGGGAATGGATGGCCTCGAACGTCTCTTTAAGATCGAAGTTTCCCGATCCCTCAAAAAATTGCTTGTTCTCCTGGCCACTCTTCTTCTGGGCCTGGGGGTCTTTTCGGCTCAGAAGAACAGCCGGGCCTATGTGGCGGTTCCCAAGGTGAATGCTTTCGTGGCCCGGAATATGGAAAAACTCCAGGAAGTCATCCCCCAGGAGGCCTGGATCTGGAGCTGGTGGGACTACGGCTACGCCTTCCAGTATCTCTCCCGGCGGGCGGTCTTTATCGATGGTGGCTCTCAGGGAAGTCCGAAAACCTATTATGTAGCTCTTTCTTTTACCTCTCCCTCCCCTGAAGAGGCTCGCAACATTACGGCTTTTGTGGCCCGGGAGGGGCTGGTCGGAATCAAAAAACGACTCAAAGAGGATCTTACAGCCCGGGAACTTACGGAGGCCGTGAAAAAAGGCCGGCTTTATCGGGCCCCGGAGCATCCGGTTTACTGGGTATTTACCCAGGATCTCCCGCCGAAGTACGGCTGGATCGGTTATTTCGGAACCTGGGACTTTGAGACGCATAGAGGACGCTTCGGCTTCATCTGGGACCTGAACCCCTGCCGTCGGGAAAAGGCCCGACAGGTCCTTTCCTGCAGGCGCGGGGTTCGGGTGGATTTTAAGCACCGAAAGGTATACCTCGGTCCCAAAACTTTTCTCTTATCCGAAATCGTCTTCAGATCTTCAGAAGGAATACAGTCTCAAAAATTCTCCGAGAAGGGGCTGATTTTAGAGGTCATCTCAACCAGCTATGGCGAAACCTTTTTCCTCCTGGACCGGCGCTCCTTTGAAAGCAATTTCAACCAGATGTATCTTCTGAGACGCTACGATCCCCGTTATTTTGAGCTGGTACTGGACGATTTTCCTTTTCTGGTGGCCTACAGAGTCAAATTTGAATAAGGGAGAAGCGTTCCATGAGATTCCGTTTATCCATCCTCTTCCTGGCCTTTATCGGGTTTATTCTCCTTTTTTCAAGACCTCTGGTCGGTTTTTATACCGACTATCTCTGGTATAAGGATCTGGGCTATCTTTCGGTCTTTCTTTTACGCTTCAAGGTCGAGGCCGGGCTTTTTCTGTTCGGGGCTCTTCTCTCCGGGGGGCTTTTTTATCTTCACGGGGTTCTGGTTTATCGCCTGGCCTCCCGGGAGGCCTTCTGGTCCCGCTATCTCGATCCCCGGCTGACCCGATTTCTTTCCGAAAAGTTCCAGGCTCTTTTCCGGCTCACGGCCCTGTTCTGCGGGCTTCTTTTCGGATTGGTGACCCGCGGCTTCTGGCGGGACTTCCTCCTCCTGGTTCACGGAAAGGATTTCGCTCTGAAGGACCCCCTTCTGCATCTCGATGTCGGCTTCTACGTCTTCAAATTGCCCTTCCTGCGATATCTGGGAGACGTGGCTTTGAGCCTCTGGATGCTCCTTTTCCTCTTCGGCACCCTCCTCTTCCTGGCCTTCGGGCATCTGGAGGCCGGGGGACGTTTCGGGGTGCGCCTCTCCCCGAGGTTCAGGCGCTATCTGGCCTTTATGGTCTCCCTTTTTTTCCTGCGCCTGGCTTACGATCTGTTTCTGGATCGGGCGGATCTCCTTTTCGACGAAAGGGGAGTGGTCTTCGGCGCGGGCTTTACCGAGGCCCGGGTGGTGCTTCCGGCCTTGAACGCCCTGGTCCTTCTTTCCCTGGCCGCGGCTCTGCTTTCGGTCCTCTTCATCCTGCGACCCCGGCGCGAGATCCTGGTGGGGCTGGTTCTGGGCTACGGATTGATCTATTTTCTGGGGCTCGGACTTTTGCCCGGGATAGTGCACCGCTATGTGGTGCAACCCAACGAACTAGACAAGGAAAAGATCTATCTCGGCCACGAGATCCGCTACACCCGGAAGGCCTACGGTCTGGAGACCGTAAAGGAAAAACCCTTTCGTTTCGGAAAACCCCTGACCTATGAGGACATAAAACGAAACGCCGAAACCGTAAAGAACATCCGCCTCTGGGATCATCAACCTCTGCTTGAGACCTACAGTCAGATCCAGGAGATCCGCACCTATTATCGTTTCGTCTCCGTGGATAACGACCGCTACCGCATAAATGGGGAGCTGCGACAGGTGATGCTTTCGGCTCGCGAGCTTTCCTACGAGGATCTTCCGAGCCAATCCTGGATTAATCTCCACCTCATTTACACTCACGGCTACGGGCTCACCCTGGGGGTGGTCAATCAGGTCTCCGAAGAGGGGCTCCCGGTTCTTCTCATAAAAGATATCCCTCCGCGTTCGTCCATCGATCTTGAGGTCAAGCGTCCCGAGATCTATTTCGGAGAGCTCACCACCACTTACGCCGTGGTGAACACCAGGCTCAAAGAATTCGATTATCCCGCCGGAGAAAAAAACGTCTACACCACCTATCAGGGAAAAACCGGAGTCAGGGTGGGAGGCCTTTTCCGCCGCTTCCTTTTCGCCTACCATTTCGGGACCAGCAAGTTCCTCTTCTCCCGGGACATTCTTGCCGAAAGCCGCCTGCTTTATTATCGAGAGGTTCGGGAGCGGGTCAGGCGTCTTGCGCCCTTCCTACGGGTGGACCCCGATCCCTATCTCGTGATCGGAAGGGACGGTCGTCTCTTCTGGTTCGTGGACCTTTACACCGTTTCGGACCGTTTCCCCTATGCCCGGCCGGTAAAAGGCCTGGGCAATTACGTCCGCAATTCGGCCCTGGCGGTGGTGGACGCCTACCACGGCACGGTGGACTTCTATCTCAAGGACCCCCGGGACCCTCTCATCAGGACCTACCAGGAGATATTCGGGATCTTCAAGCCCCTTTCCGCGCTCCGGGAGGACCTGCGGAGCCACATTCGCTACCCTCATCGGCTCTTCGCCCTTCAGGCCAGGCTCTACGCCCGCTACCACATGACCGACCCCCGGGTCTTTTACAATCAGGAGGATCTCTGGGAGATCCCGAAAAGCCCCAGGGACCCCCGGCGTTATATCCGGGCCTATTACACCATTATGCGTCTTCCCGGGGAGGAAAAGGCCGAGTTCATCCTCATGGTGCCCTTCACCCCGGCCCGCAAGAACAACCTTTCGGCCTGGATGTGCGTGCGTTGCGACCCCGAACACTACGGCGAGATGCTGGTCTACCGTTTCCCCAAACAGACCCTGGTTTACGGCCCGCAACAGATCGAATCCCGCATCAATCAGGACCCGGAGATTTCGCGCCAGCTCTCCCTCTGGGATCAGCGGGGAAGCCGGGTCATCCTGGGAACCCTTCTGGTGATCCCCATCGAGGGCAATCTCCTTTACGTTCAGCCCCTCTATCTTAAATCCGAGACCGGTCAGATTCCGGAGCTCAAGCGGGTGATCGTGGCTTACGGAAACCGGATCGTCATGGAAAGGAATCTTGATCGGGCGCTGCTTGAGCTTTTCGGAGGGCCGGTGGAGAAGGCCGTGCACCGCACCCGGAAAGCCGCCCGAAAGATTCTCAAGGCCATGGAACCCGGAGTCCGGGCCGGGAAGGCCTATCTCCGGGAGCTCTATCGGCAGGCCGAGGAGGCCCTGCGGAGAGGGGATCTCGAGGAGTTCGGACGCCTCTGGAAAAAACTGGGAGAGGCCTTAAGATAGAAAGCATGAGGTTTGGGCTTCCGGGGTTTCTTTTTCTGGGGTTCTTTGTGGGCGTGGCTCTGGCCGGGGACCCGGTCTTTGAGCCTCTCAAAGCGAGGTTGATCCGGGAGGGTTTTTCCCGGGAACGGGTGGAAAGACTCTTTTCCGACCCCCGGGTACGCTTCCTTCCCCAGATCATGCCCCGCAAACTCACCTGGGACGAGACCAAGCTTCCCTACCAACAATTCCTTAAACCCGAAAGGCTCGCCCGGGCCCGGGCCTTTCTTCGGGATTATGCCGGCCTGCTTAAGGAAATCGAGGCCACCTACGGGGTGGAAAAGGAGATCCTGGTGGGGCTTCTGCTGGTGGAATCCGATCTCGGGCGCCACCATGGTCGTTACGAGGTCTTCAATGTCCTTGCCAGCATGGCCGCCTCAAGCGACTGGGAAAGGGTCAAAGCCTATCTTCCGCGCGAGCTTTCTCCTGAAGAGGAGGCCCGTCTACGACGGATCATGGAGCGACGGGCCCGCTGGGCTTACCGGGAGCTTAAGGTGTTGCTTGAGCTTTCCGAAAAGTACGGATTCGATCCCCTGGCCCTTAAAGGGTCCATCTTCGGGGCCTTTGGTTATCCTCAGTTTGTGCCGAGCAGCTTTCGGGAATACGCTGTGGATGGCGACGGCGATGGCCGCATCGATCTTTACACCCTTACCGATGCCCTGGCCAGCGCGGCCAACTATCTTCGGCGGCACGGCTGGCGTCCCGGACTCTCCCGCCAGGAAAAGAAACGGGTCCTCATGACCTACAACCACAGCGAACCCTACGCCGAGACCGTGCTCGCCATCGCGGAGCGTCTGCGTGTTCCCGAAAAGTGAGATCGAAAGGCGTCTTGAGTCCCTGAGAGAGGCTCTTGTCCGGGAGGGGCTCGACGGGGCCCTGGTGACCTCTCCCTTGAATTTGTTTTATTTCACTGGAGCCTTCGCTCTGGGGCATCTTCTCGTTACCCCCAGGGAAGTTCGTTTTCTGGTCTTCCGGCCGCTCTCCCGGGTGCAACGGGAAAGCCCCCTTCCCGCCGAACCTTTCCGCTCACTGAAAAAACTACCGGGTGTTCTCGGGGAATGCGGCGTAAGGCGTCTGGGGCTTGAGTTCTCCGCCCTGAGTCACGAAAGATTTCTGCGCTATCAAAACCTTCTTGCGGACTTCGAACTTCGAAACCTTTCTCCCGCTATCTCTGAGATTCGCAGTCGCAAGTCTCCTTATGAGGTGGCCTGTCTCCGGCGGGCGGGAAAGCTGCTGGCCGAGGCCCTTGCGGAGGCTCTCCCGGAGATCCGTCCGGGCATGACCGAGCTTGAGGCCCTCTCGCGAATCGAAGCCGCCCTGAGGACCCGTGGTCATCCGGGATTCGTGCGTTCCCTTCGCGGAAACGAATTCGCCACCGGACTCCTGATCTCCGGGCCGGAGGCCGTGGAACCCTCCTTCATGGTGGCCGGAGAAGGGGGGCCGGGGGTTCCGGGATTCCCCTCCGGGGCCGGCCTGAAGAGAATTCGAACCGGAGAACCCGTGCTCTGCGATCTCTCGGGTTTTGAGGCCGGCTACTATGTGGATCAGACCCGGATGTTTGCCCTGGGGGAAGTCGGCCCGGAGGTCCGGGAGCTTTTTGAGCTTTCCCGGAAACTCATGCAGGCCGGAGAGAAAGCCCTTCGGCCGGGAGTGCCGGCCGAAGAGGTCTACTGGACCGTGGCCCGGGAGGCCGAACACCTGGGGGTGGCCCGCTATTTCATGGCCCACGGGGAAGAGGGCGTGGGCTTTGTGGGGCACGGCGTGGGCCTGTGTATAGACGAAGATCCGCCTCTAGCCCCCGGAATCAGGACCCTCCTCAGCCCGGGTATGGTCCTGGCGCTTGAACCCAAACTTCACGTGCCCGGGGTGGGGGTGATCGGTCTCGAAGACACCTTCCACCTCTCGGAAAGAGGACCGGAGATTTTAACCGTTTTCCCGCGCCAATTTCAAATAATTCCCGGTAATAATTAATAGTACGATTTGCGGAAGTAAAAAGGTTTCGGTAAGGTAAAAGTGGGGCGGTCGTTTGAGGGTAGAGACGATCATTTCTCTGGGGGGCGATGTTTTCTCCACCAGCGTTTGAAAAGTTTCTGTTTGAGGGGGGAGAGGTGGTCCACGTAAAGGAGGCCGTTCAGGTGGTCCAGTTCATGCTGTATGGCCCGGGCTCCGAGCCCTGAGAGTTCCATTTCAAAGGGTTTTCCCTCCCGATCAAAGGCCCGCACCAGCACCCGGGCGTGTCTTTTGACCCTGGCGGAGTAGCCCGGAATACTCAGGCAGCCCTCCTCCTCGTAAAGTTCCCCTTCGGCTTCAAGG
>JALWCD010000088.1:8945-10152 GCA_027036915.1 Thermodesulfatator sp.
CTCTGTGGGCGGTGACGACGGTGCGGCCGTCGGGGGTTGCAAAGAGGCGGTAGGCGGGGCTATGTAGCTCGCCCGGGCAGGAAGACCAGGAGGCCCCGGGGGAGGTTCTCCCGGCCGGAAAAATCCACCACGAAAAGGCGCTTGAGTACCCCGATCTGGTTTGCGGCCAGGCCGAGGCCCCTTGCGGCCTGCATGGTCTCCGCCAGGTCCTCGATCAAAGCCTGAAGGGCCCCATTTATCTCTTCCACCGGTTGGGCTTTCTCCCTCAAAAGAGGATTACCGTAAACTAGGATTTTGCGAACCGCCATAATCTCCTCTCGATTCCGGAAATTAAACCTTCGGGACAGTAGATCATTACCAATATAAGAATGATTCCGAAAATCACAACTTCGTAGTCTTCGAAGTGGGAGAGTACTTCCGGAAGCACGGCCAGAAAGACCGCCCCACCGACCGCTCCCCAGAGGCTGGCGATACCCCCTACGACCACCATGGTTACGAATTTTACGGAATGGAGGAAGGTGAAGCTATAGGGGCTGATGAAGGTTACGCAGTGGGCGTAGAGGGAGCCGGCCAGGGCCGCAAGCGAGGCCGAAAAAAGGAAGACCCCCAGTTTGAGACGGTGGATGTTGTAGCCCAGGGATCGCAAGGCCACCTCGCTGTCGTGGAGGGCCAGCAGGGCCCTGCCCCAGGGGGAATAGATGATGTGCAAGCTCACCAGAAGAAAGAAAATCACCAGAAGCCACACCAGGAGGAAATAGCTTTTAAACGAAAGCGGTAACCAGGGAAGTGGAGGGATTCCCACCAGACCGGAGGGGCCTCCGGTAAGGCCCACCGTTTCCTTAAAGAAGACCTCGGCGATGACCCCCAGGCCCAGGGTGGCGAGAGCGAGATAATGCCCCCGGAGCTTGAGGGTGGGCAGCCCTAGAAGGAAGGCCACCGTGAGGGTCAGGGCCTGGGCCAGAAGGATGCCCACGAGGGGGGAGAGCCCATATTTTACCGAAAGGATTCCGGAGGCGTAGGCTCCCAGTCCGTAAAAGGCCGCGTGTCCCAGGGAGACCTGTCCGGCGTAACCCATGAGAAGCGAGAGACCGATGACCACCAGGACCTGGAGGCCCACCATGGTAAAGACGTTGAAGAGATACTCGTTCTCGAGCCCGAGGTAGAGGGCCAGGACCAGGATCAGCAACCCCGAAAGCTTGAGGTATTC
>JALWCD010000088.1:10162-11033 GCA_027036915.1 Thermodesulfatator sp.
TTTTTCCACCTTTTCCGGGCTGAAGAGACCTTCCGGTTTGAAGAAGAGCACCAGCAGGAGGAGCAGAAAGGCCACGGCGTCCTTGTAAGCCGAGGAGAGGTAGCCCGAGGCCAGGGCCTCAAGGATTCCCAGGCTGAAACCTCCCACCAGGGCCCCGGTGGCCGAACCCAGGCCTCCGAAAACCGCGGCGCTGAACCCCTTAAGCCCCAGCATGGTGCCCATGTCATAGCTGGCGAAGGTGAGGGGGGAGATGATGACCCCGGCCAGGCCCGAGAGAGCCGCACTCAGTCCGAAGGCCAGACAGGTGAGACGGGAAAGATTGAGGCCTAGGATCCGAGCCCCGAAACGGTTGTAAGCGCAGGCCCGCATGGCCTTGCCCCAGAGGGTGAAACGGAAAAAGATCTCCGTGCCCAGAAAGGCCAGGGCCGAGACCGCAAGCACCAGAAGACCCTGGGGGGAAAGGGTGGCTCCCAGAAAACGCATGGGGTTAGCCGGAAGAAAGGGGTTCACCGGCAGGGGATCCTTCCCCCAGCCGAACATGGCGAGCCCCTTTATCAAGATGGAAACCCCGATGGTAATGATGATGAGGATGAGCGGGGAGGCCGTGCGGGCCGGACGAATGGTGAGCCTTTCGGTGAGGATCCCGGCCAGGGTGGCCCCGACCAGGGCCGCCACCGCCACCACCGGTAAGGGCCAGCCCCGGCCTGAAAGCCAGGCGGTCAACATGGCCCCCAGCATGACGAACTCGCCCTGGGCGAAGTTGATCACCCCGGTCGCACTGTAGATGATCATGAAACCCAGGGCGATCAGGGCATAGATGGCCCCGTTTACCAGACCGGAAAAGAGAAATTCCAGGAAATTTTCCATGCAG
>JALWCD010000089.1 GCA_027036915.1 Thermodesulfatator sp.
CGTCCTCGACCCGTGCCACCGGCCGGGCCGCCACCCGGGCCGGCTGGCCCGGCCCCGGCGCCACGAGGTGGCCGCGGCCCTCGATCGGCTCCGCGGCCTCCGTGTCCGCGGCGCCGATCGAGGGCCGCGGCCACCTCGTGGCGCCGGGGCCGGGCCGGCTGGCCCGGCCGGTGGAACGGGTCGAGGACGTCGAGCCCCTCCCGGTCCAGCAGTTCCTCGAGGAGGTCGAGGGCCCGGGGCAGGGGGGTCCGGCCGTCGAGGAACCGCCGCGCCAGCAGGTGCAGGGCCAGGCCGATCGCCCGCAGCTGGGAGGAGTCGACCACCTGCTCGACCCCCCGCAGGTCGATGGTCGACGTCCCGAAGACGATCTCCTCGGTGCCCCGGGCGTCGATCTTCACCTCCCGCCGGCCCCGGGAGGGGTCGAGGCTGCCCGGGTCGACCAGGCGGCCGGCCGGGGCCGCCAGGGGCTGGTCGACCTCCGCCTGCCGCCCCGTCGGGCGCTCGGCGGCGATCCGCCTCGCCTCGGCGGTGGCGTCCCGGGGGACGTACTCGCGCATCAGGATCACCCGGTCCGCGACGTCGAAGTAGTCCCCCGACCCTCCCATCACCAGCACCGTGGAGACCCCGAAGCGTTCGTAAAGCTCCCGCACGCGGTCGATGAAGGGGGTGATGGGTTCCTTTTCCTTGGCTATGAGGGCCTGCATGCGAGCGTCCCGGATCATGAAATTGGTGGCCGAGGTGTCCTCGTCCAGCAGGAGCACCCTGGCCCCAACCTCGAGGGCCTCCATGATGGCCGCGGCCTGACTGGTCGACCCCGAGGCACAGGGGGTCTCGAAGCTCTCCGTGCTCTTTCCGAAGGGCAGGTTGTTGATGAAGGGGGAGATGTCCACCCCAGCCACGGAGCGACCGTCTTCGGCCCGCACCTTGACGGTTTCGTAGCGGGAGACCACCAGTTCCCGACCGTCTCCGGGCCGATGATTGTAGATCCCGAGCTCCAGGGCCCGCAGCAGGGTGGACTTGCCGTGAAACCCGCCGCCCACAATGAGGGTCACCCCTTCGGGAACCCCCATCCCCCTCACCCGGCCCCGGTTGGGGAGTTCGATCTCGATCGCAAGCTCCGGGGGAACCTCAAAGGGCACGGCCTCCCGAGCCGGACGGGGATCCACCCCCGAGGCCCGGGGTAAAACAGCCCCCTCGGCCACAAAGGCCACCAGGCGAAGCTCGGCGAGCCTCTGCCTCAGGTATTCGGCGTCCTCGTAAGTCTCCACGAAGGACCAGAGATCTTTTGGCGAAAGGTTTTCGAAAAAGAGACTTCCGGAGATCAGCCGGGGAAGGGCCTCCCCCAGAAGACGCCAGGCCTCTCGGGCCAGTATCCGGCGACCGGCAGCCGGAAGCCCCACGAAGAAACGGGCTTCCACCCCCCCGTCTTCCCGCACCGAGACCGCCGAACGGGGCAACATCTCCTGCCCGGGACCATGGACCACTATCAGACCGCTTTTCCCGGATCCCCGGTGCTCGGAGAGTTTCCGGGCCTCCCGGGCCAGAACATCGGCCAGATAATTTTCAAGTCCCAGCCGGCGGGCCGGATTGGCGTAGCTCGAGGGAGGCAGCCCGGCCATCTCCGGCGGCACGCTCACCCGCACCCGACTCGGGGGCGCAAAGGGATCGGCCTGTACCCGCTCAATATGCAGGGTGAACCCGGGAAAGCGATAGCTCCCCTTGAGCTCCTTATAAGCCCCGTAGCCCCGCCCATCAATCCGGGACAGAAGTTTTCGCAACCTTTCCATGGTTTAATTGCCTGAAAGATAAATTTTTGTTTTAATAACATAAAAAAGAAAGGCCGCCCATCAAATGGCTTCCGAACTTGAGTTCTATCGTAAGGTGCTGGATCTTTTTCCGGGGCTGGTCTCGGTGGTCTCCCCGGACTTCAGGATCATTTACGCCAACGAGGCCATGAAGAAACGCTGCGGCGAGGACCCGGTGGGCAAACCCTGCTATAAGGCCTTCCACGGGCTGGATCGGGTCTGTCCCTGGTGCAAAAAGGACGAGGTCCTGCGAAAAAAGACCCTTCATCTCTGGGAGATCTTCAGCCCCAAGGACCAGCGCTGGTACGAAGTCCGCAGCACGGCCTTCAAAATGGGGGAAACCTGGAGCTATCTCTCGGTCATCCTGGACATCACCGAGAAAAAGAAACTCGAAGAAAAACTCCGCCGGCAGGTGGAATTTTACACCCGGATCCTGGACGAAAATCCCGTGCTCATCCTCTTCAACCGGGAGGGAAAAATCGCTTTCGTGAACCAGACCTTCGAGAAGATTACCGGCCTCTCCCGGGAGGAGGCCCTGGGAAAAGACGTTTTCGATCTCATCGTACCTCCGGAAAACGAAAAAATATGGCGCAAACACTGCGAGGAGGTCCGCTGTGGCATCTTCAAGACCGGGGTGGAACTACCCATCAGGACTGCAGGCGGGGAGAGAAAACATCTTCTCTGGAACTGCATGCAGGTGGAAGACCCTGAAGGCCGGCCCACCATAATCGGCATGGCCGTGGACATTACGGAACAGAAGGAACTTTTCGAGCAGTACCTCCAGGCTCAGAAGATGGAAAGTCTGGGGCGTTTCACCGGCGTCCTCCTTCACGAACTCAATAATCTTTTCATGGCCCTTCAGGGCTATCTCGGGGTGGCCAGACTTCGGCTTACCGATCCCGAGACCCTCCGGGAGTATCTAAACAAGATGGAGGGCCTGATCGAGCGCTGGCGGAGCATGAGTCGGGATCTTCTGGCCTTTGCCCGTCGGGCTCCCCGCCAGGCCGAGATTCTCGACCTCTCGGAATTCCTTTCCCGGCAGGCCGAAACCCTGAAACATCTCCTGGGCTCAAGGATTAGGCTTCAGATAGAGATCCCGGAAAAGGGGCTCCGGGTAAAGATCAACGGGGTGCACCTCCAGCAGATTCTCCTCAATCTGGCGGCCAACGCCCGGGATGCCATGCCCGAAGGCGGCGAAATCCTGATCCGCCTGGAAAAGGTCACCCTCTCGGAAGAGACGGTGGCCCTCCTGGACATCAATCCCGGGGACTACGCCCTTCTCACCTTTGCCGACACCGGGCCCGGTATTTCCCCGGAGGTCATTCCCCACATTTTTGAGCCCTATTTCACCACCAAGGAAGAGGGCTCGGGGCTCGGGCTGGCCACGGTTTATTCCCTAGTAAAACAGTATCAGGGACACGTGGCGGTCTACAGTGCCCCGGGGCGAGGGGCGGTCTTCAAGATCTATCTCCCCCTGACGGACAGCGAAAGGGACCAGGATCTCAGGGCCCCCGGGCTTGAGATCCTGGTGGTGGGGGAGGATCCCCGGTTGCTTGAGGCCGTCCGGGAGATGATGCGTCTTCTGGGTTACAAGCCCTATGTGACCCGGAGTTTCGCCGAGGCCCGGGAACTTGTGGAATACGGTTTCAGGCCCGAGGTCCTTTTCTCCGACCTTCAGATGAAAAGCGGAAACGCTCTGGACTTCCTGCGGGAGATGAAGGCCCGGTTTCCGGATTTAAAGCTTGTGATCGCCTCGGCCTCTCGGGAAGAGACCGTGCGCCGGAATCTGCCGGACATCCCGGATCTCCTCTATCTCCCCAAGCCCTTCACCCTGGAAGAACTTCGGGAGACCCTTGAGAAGGCCGCAGCCGGTGTCTGAGGAGCTGCTTGAGGCTTTTTTGAACCATCTCGCTCACGAGAAAAACTATTCGGCCCACACCTTGCGGGCTTACCGGCGGGACCTTGAGGATTACCTCCGTTTCCTGGAAAAGTCCCCGGAGGAGGCCGAACTCGCAGATCTCAGGGCCTTCGTGATCCGGCTCCGCAGGAAGGTCTCGGCCCGCACGGTGGCCCGCAAACTTTCGGCCGTAAAGAGCTTCTACCGGTTTCTTCTGCGCCGGGGGCTCCTTCGGGAAACGGCCCTCCTGGCCCTCTCCGGCCCCAGGCTCTCCCGGGATCTTCCCCGGGTGCTTACGGTGGACGAGGCCCTGAAACTGGTGGAAAACGCAACGCCCCGGGATTTCTGGACTCTCAGGGATCGGGTGGCTCTGGAGCTTCTCTACGGAGCCGGACTCAGGGCTTCGGAGGTCTGCGGGCTCCGGGTGAACGACCTCCACCTCGAGACCCGTCTCATACGGGTGCGGGGCAAGGGACGGCGGGAACGCCTGGTGCCCTTCGGCCGGAAGGCCCTCGAGGCCCTCCGGGCTTATCTTCCGCAGAGGGAGAGTTTTCTCTCGGCTCTGGGAAAGCACCGGGAGGAGCACCTTCTTCTCAATCGCCGGGGAGGGCCCCTTTCGCCCCGGAGTCTTCAGCGGATAGTCAAGAAATACGCCGCGGAGCTGGGACTTTCCGACGTCCATCCCCATGTGCTGCGGCACTCCTTCGCCACCCATCTCCTGGAGTCCGGGGCGGACCTAAGGAGTATCCAGGAACTCCTGGGGCACAGTCGCCTTACCACCACCGAACGCTACACGCATCTCGACTTCGGCCACCTGGCCCGGGTCTACGATCAGGCTCATCCCCGCGCCCTTGCCAAAAAAACTCAGTATGATAAGGATTAGCCGTATGTTCAAAGGCACCACGGTGGTGGCGGTTCGAAGAGGCGGGCGGGTGGTGCTGGCCGCCGACGGTCAGGTGACCCTGGGTGAGACCATTATCAAGCACGGGGCCCGCAAGGTGAGGCGCCTTTACAAAGGGCAGGTGCTGGTGGGGTTTGCGGGCTCCACGGCCGACGCCCTCACGCTTTTCGAACGCCTGGAAAAGAAACTCGAACTCTATAGCGGGCATCTGGTCCGGGCCGCGGTGGAACTGGCCAAGGACTGGCGTACGGATAAGCTCCTCCGGCGTCTGGAGGCTCTTCTCATCGCCTGCGATCGGGAGACCACCCTTCTTATCTCCGGGGCCGGGGACGTAATCGAGCCGGACGAAGATGTACTGGCCATCGGTTCCGGAGGGCCCATGGCCCTGGCCGCGGCCAGGGCCCTCCTGCGTCGGACCGAGCTTTCGGCCCGGGAGATCGCCGAGGAAGCCCTGAGGATAGCGGGCGAGATCTGCGTTTACACCAACCAGAAGATCACGATCGAGGAACTATGAAAGCCCTGACACCGCGTGAAATCGTAGCCGAACTCGACAAATACATCGTGGGCCAGGAGGAGGCCAAAAAGGCCGTGGCCATCGCCCTGCGAAACCGCTGGCGCCGTCAGCAGGTGCCCTCCCCGCTCCGGGACGAGATCTATCCCAAAAACATCATCATGATCGGGCCTACGGGCGTGGGTAAAACCGAGATCGCCCGCCGCCTGGCCCGTCTTTCGGGATCCCCCTTCCTCAAGGTGGAGGCCACCAAGTTCACGGAAGTGGGTTACGTGGGACGGGACGTGGAGTCCATGATCCGGGATCTCACGCACATCGCGGTCCAGATGGTCAAGGCCGAGGAGGAGGAACGGGTGCGGGAGCGGGCCCGCAAACTGGCCGAGGAGCGGGTTCTGGATCTCCTGGTGCCCCCTAGCCCTCACCGCCCGGAGGGCGACAGCGAGACCCGGGAAAAGTTCCGGCGCATGCTCCAGGACGGATTGCTGGATGAACGTTACGTGGAGCTTGAGGTCGAGGGGCGTCCGCCCATGCCCATGGTGGAGGTCTTTGCGGCCTCGGGCCTGGAGGAGATCGAACAGCAGCTCCGGGAGATGATGAGTTCGCTTTTTCCGCGAAAACAGAAGCGCCGTCGGGTCAAGGTCCGGGAGGCTCTCGAGATCCTCACCAAGACCGAGGCCGAGAAGCTCATCGACATGGAGAAGGTCACCCGGGAAGCCATCCGGCGCACAGAAACCAGCGGGATCATCTTCCTGGACGAGATCGACAAGATCGCCAGCCGGGGCGAGGGGCACGGCCCGGATGTCTCTCGCGAGGGCGTTCAGCGGGATCTCCTGCCCATCGTGGAGGGAACCACGGTGAACACCCGCTACGGCATGGTCCGCACGGACCACATCCTTTTCATCGCCAGCGGGGCCTTCCACGTGGCCAAACCCTCGGACCTCATTCCCGAACTTCAGGGGCGCTTTCCCATCCGGGTGGAACTCAAGCCCCTCACCCAGCAGGACTTCATCCGGATCCTTACCGAACCCGAAAACGCCCTGGTGAAGCAGTACCAGGCCCTGCTGGCCACGGAAGGGGTGGAGCTTGAGTTCACCCCGGACGGCCTGGAGGAGATCGCCCGGATCGCCTTTGAGGTCAACGAACGCACGGAAAACATCGGGGCCCGCAGGCTCTACACCGTGATGGAAAAGCTGCTGGAGGAAATCTCCTTCTCCGCCCCGGACATCGCCCCCACCCGGGTGGTGGTGAACGGGGAATACGTGCGGGAGAAACTGGCCGAGATCGCCACGGATCTCGACCTTTCCCGGTTCATCCTTTAAAAGACCGGGGCTAACGGCCTTAAAGCTCCAGGGTCAGACCGTCGTAGGCCGCCATCACCGGGACCTCGGTTTCCCGGGAGAGTTTCTGGGCCACCTGCTTGGGCTGGGCCCGGATCATGGTCATGCCGAAATGGGTGAGCACGGCCTGCTCCGGCCGCAGAACCTCCAGCATCTCCCTTACGTTGGCCACACAGAGATGCTGCACCTGGGGAGAGGGGTGAGGTTTGTAACGCACCACATTGAAGACCAGCAGATCGCAGCCCCGATAACTCTCAAGAAGCCCCCTGAAGTAAAGGGTATCCACCACGAACCCCACCCGTTTGCCCGAAAGCTCCAGGATTACACCATAGGTCTCGGCGGGATGGTGATGCCGGACCGAGGTGCGAAAGACGATCTCCCCGAGGTGATATTCCCGCTGGGGTAGCAGGGTTTCTATCCTTTCGAGGTAGGGCCGCAGATAGGGCAGGAGGACGGCGCCCTCCCCGTAAAGGCCTTCCCGGGGCAGAAAGACCGCCCCCCGTCGTTTAAGCCCGCCCTCGGTCAGGGCGTCCACCAGGACGTTCAGATCCGCGGAATGGTCCAGATGCACGTGGGTGACGATGATCCCGGAAAGCTTCTCCACCCGCAGTTTCTCGCGGGCCATGTAAACCAGAGTCCCCGGGCCGGGATCCAGAATGAGACGGGTGCCCTCGGCCTCTATGTATACGCCACCTGAGGCCCTGAGCTGACGGGCCACCACGTAACGGGCCCCGGCCGTACCCAGAAATTTAATCCTTGCCACGGCTAAAAAATAATCATTTAAGGGAGAGCAGGAAACGATTGAGTTCCAGGGCCGCGGTGAAGGCGTTCAGGCCCGGACGGGCGAACTCGAGCTCCTCCACCCGGAGGACCCGGCTCCTCAGGCTCCGGAAGTAAGGACGTTTTTTGGGAGGGGTGGGGTGGCGATTCATGGGTCCCACCTGGTAGATGTAGACCTCCGGGTCCAGGGCCAGGACCTTCTCCGGGGAGAGGAGGATGTGTTTACGGGGAACGGTGATGAGATTGCGGCCCCCGGCCACCCGAATGATGTCGTTCACGATGCTCCGGGCTCCGGCCACCTTGAGGGGGGTGGCGCTCACCTCGTAGATGACGGTCACGGGTCTGGGAAGCGGTTTGATCCGGGAAAGGAGGGTCGAGAGTATTTCGACCAGGTCTTCCGCGGCCTGGCGGCGTCCCAGAACCTCTCCCAGATTCCTTATACAGACCAGGATCTCCTGCAGGGTACGGGGATCGTAACGGAAGACCCGGGTCGAAAGCTTGCGGGCCAGGGCCTCGGGGAAGGCCCGGCGGGAGCCCACGATGAGGAGATCCGGGTCCAGGGCCCGCACCAGCTCCAGGTTGGGCCGAAGATGGGAGCCCACCCGGACCGCCCCGGGATAGGTCCGGTCGTACCGGGTGACGCCCACCACCTCGCGGTCGGAAACTCCCAGGGCCCGCAGAACGGGACTGGCCGCGGGGTAAAGGACCACGATCCGCAGGGCGGAGGCCGAACCGCTGAGAAACCAGAAAAGAATGAGCCCCAGGCAGATTCCCCTCATGCCCGACCTCCTTCCCGGGAAAGGTCTATGGAGAGAAGCCTCTCCCCGCCGTATTCCACGAATTTTACCTCCACTCCCATGACTTCACCCAGAAGGGTTTCGGAGAGTTCGGATCGGCCGAGATCGGCCCGCAGGCTGCCCTCCTTAAGGAGAAGAAACCGATCGAAGTACTTGACCGCCAGGCCCAGATCGTGGAGCACGGTCACACAGAGGCCCTCTTTCCTCCGCACGTAAGACCGCAGGAGACGCACGAAAAGGTGCTGATGCCGGAGATCCACGGCGTTGAAGGGTTCGTCCAGGAGAAGGACCGGGGCCTCGCGGTTCAGGGCCCGGGCGAGCAGCACCCTCTGTCTCTCCCCCCCGGAGAGTTCGCCGAAAAGACGCCCCCCGAGGGCTTCGAGGTCGAAGAGTTTGAGGAGACGGGCGGTGGCCCGGTGGTCGGCCTCGGTGTAGCGCCGTCCGGAAAGGAGGGGGTAACGGCCGGTGAGGACCACGTAGAAGACCTCGAAGGGCAGGCCCAGATGTCCTCCCTGGGGAAGGTAGCTCAGACGCCGGTATCTCTCCTTTTCGGGGATAGTCCGGAGGTCCTCACCCCCCAGAAGAAGAGTCCCGCGATAGTTACGTAGGCCGGCCAGGGCCGAAAGCAGGGTGGATTTCCCGCTGCCGTTGGGACCGAGCACGGCCACCATCTGCCCGGCCGAAAGGCGCAGTTCCGGGATGCGGAGGCGAAAGTCACCCTGTCTGACCTCGAAGTCGCGCAGCTCAAGCCAGTTCATAGAGCTCCCGCTTGCGCTTGAGAAGGAGATAAAGGAAGAAGAGCCCTCCCAGGGTGGAGGTCAGGACCCCTACCGGAAGTTCCTGCCCCTGGGGAAGGAGGGTGCGGGCCAGGAGGTCGGCCAGCATCATGAAGGCCGCCCCGAAAAGAAGCCCGAAGGGCACCAGGACTCCGGCCCGCAGGAAACCGGCCAGCCGCAGCAGGTGGGGCACGATGAGCCCCACAAAACCGATGATCCCGGAGAAGGCCACGCTTACGGCCGTAAGGAGAGCCCCGGCCAGGAGCAGTTCCCGGCGCAGACGATAGAGGGGGACCCCGCTTGAGAGCGCGGTCTCGTCGTCAAAGGCCGTAAGGTCCAGGGCCGGGGCCCGGAGGAGACCGTAGAGGGCGGAGGCGAAAACCGCTCCGGCCAGAAACCCCACCCGGGCGTAGGTGGCGTTCTGGAAGCCCCCCATGAGCCAGAACACGATGGAGGCCAGGGAGTCCTCGGCCAGGAACTTAAGCAGGCTGATGACCGCGGAGGCGAAGGTGTTGACCACGATGCCGGCCAGCAGCATGGTTACCGGAAGGAGCCGCCCCCGGAGGGAGGCGATCCGAAAGACCGCCAGAAGACCCAGCAGGGTTCCGCCCAGGGCGGCCGGGAGCACCAGTTTCTCCCCTGCCAGCAAAAGGGCCAGGACGGCGCCCAGGGCCGAGGAGGCCGAGGCCCCGGTGGTGAAGGCGTCGGCGAGAGGGTTCTGCATCACGTACTGGAAATAGAGTCCGGCCAGGGCCAGGGCCGCGCCCGTAAAACCCGCAAGGAGGACCCGGGGAAGACGCACCTCGAGGAGTATGCGGCGGCCGGTCTCGTCCAGGTGGAAGATCTCAAGAGGCACGGCCCCGTGGCTTATAGCCAGACCGAAGATCAGGCCCAGGAGAAGAAAAAGGCCCCCCAGGGCCAGGAGTTCCCGGCGGTTGCCCGGCCTAAGGCGCGGAGCTAAACTTGAGCCCATGGAAACGTCCGTCCTCTGGGTGGTTGACTCCAGTATAAAGGAGCTTTTTCCGGCCCTGAAGGGGCCTTTTGAGGTCGTTGAGGAAGCGGAGCTTGAAGGGCGGCTTGAGCAGGCCCGGCGTCAGGGCCTTAAGCGGGTATGGGTGGTGCCTCTCGGTTCTAAGTCCCTCCGGGAAAGGGTCAAGGCCCGGCTCTCAGGGGGCAAGGAGCCTGAAATCCTACTGGCCGAGGACCAGCCCGAACGTTTCACGGAGGAAGCCCTGGCGCTCCTCGAGGGGCCTCCCTCGCCGCGGAAAATAGAACCCTTAAGTTTTGAGATCGTAAGGTCCCTGGTGGACCTTTCTTCTTTTTCGGAAGAGGTCCACCCCCTGGTCCTGCGCCTGATCCACGCCTCCGGAGACCCCGAATTTCTCCGGACCCTGGTGATCCACCCGGAGGCCGTGAGGACCGGCCTGGCCCTTCTCAAAGAGGGCTGCGAGGTGGTGGTGGACGTGGAGATGGTGGCCGCAGGGGTGGACCGGAAGAGGCTTTCGGCCCTCGGGGGGCGGCTTCTATGTGGGGTGGCGCAGGGCCGGAACCCCCCGCCGGGTCAGACCCGCACGGCCTACGGCCTGGAAAAGACCCTGGCCGAGAATCCCGGGGTGGGGGTGGTGGCGGTGGGCAACGCCCCCACGGCCCTTCTGGCGGCCATCCGGTGGCTGCGGGAAAACCCCCGGCCGGTGCTGGTGATCGGGTTTCCGGTGGGGTTCGTGCGGGCGGCGGAAGCCAAACTCCTCCTCACCCGCCAGCCTTATCCCTACCTAACCAACTACGGCCCCCGCGGGGGATCGGCCCTGGCGGCCGCGGCCCTAAACGCCCTCATCCGCATGGCTCATGGCCAGACGTAAACTCCGCACGGGCTATACCACCGGGGCCTGCGCGGCCGCGGCAGCCAAGGCCGCGGTCCTGGTCCTTCTCGGAGAAAGTCCCTCGCAGGTGGAGATTCCCTTCCCGGATGGGCTCCGCCGGAGTTTACCCGTGCACCGGATCCACCGCCGGGGGGACCTCGCGGTGGCCTCCGTGATTAAGGACGCCGGCGACGACCCGGACGTCACGCACGGAGTGGAGGTGGTGGTCACGGCCCGGTGGCTTCCGGAAAACGAGGGCCGGATAGAACTGCGGGCCGGCGAGGGGGTGGGCCGGGTGACCAAACC
>JALWCD010000090.1:0-1792 GCA_027036915.1 Thermodesulfatator sp.
AGCCGGGGTGGACGAGGTGGGGCGCGGAGCGCTCGCGGGGCCGGTGGTGGCCGCGGCGGTGATCCTGCCCGAGGGCTTCGATCACGAGGATCTGGCCGACTCCAAGACCCTTTCCCCGGAAAAACGGGAGGCCCTTTACGAGATCATTACCCGGGAGGCCCTGGCCTGGGCCGTGGGCGAGGCCTCGCACGAGGAAATCGACGCTATGGGGATCCTTCAGGCCAGTTTGCTGGCCATGGCCCGGGCGGTTACCCGGCTCTCGCCCACGCCGGAGCTTCTTCTGGTGGACGGCCGGTTCACCCTTCCGGGCTGGGGCGGCCCCCAGAAGGCCGTGGTGGACGGCGACGCCCTCTGTGCCTCCATCGCCGCGGCCTCTATCCTGGCCAAGGTCCACCGCGATCGTCTCATGGAGGAGTTGAGCCCGGCCTATCCCTCCTACGGTTTTTCCCGCCACAAGGGCTACGGCACCCGGGAACATCTTGAGGCCCTCCGTCTCTATGGTCCCTGTCCGATACATCGTCGAACTTTTCGCCCGATTTGCGAGGCTAAGAAACCCTAAAGCCTTTGGACGCCGGGCCGAAGGCCTGGCCGCGGAATACCTGCGTCTTAAGGGCTACCGGATCCTGGCCCGTAACTGGCGAACCCGCTTTGGAGAGATTGACCTCGTGGCCCAGAAAGGGGAAACCCTGGTCTTCGTGGAGGTCAAGGCCCGGCGGGGGCGCAAAAAAGGGCTCCCCGAGGAGGCCATCACCGAAGCCAAAAAGGCCCGGCTCTTAACTCTGGCCCGGGCCTACTTATCTTCTTATCAGGGACGGGCCAGGAGGGTACGCTTTGACGTGATCGCCCTGGATCTTGCGGATGGGAAGCCCTCCCTGAGACATCTCAAGGGGGTCATCGAGGATGGCTGAACGAGGGTTGCCCCTTACCTATGAGGAGCTTCTGGCCAAACCCGCGGCCGAGGCCGAAAGACTGCTGGCCGAACTCCCCTTCCAGGAACAGCTTCAGCTGATTCTCTCCACCCCCTGGCACCTGCGGCCCAAGATTATCACCCTCTCCCCGGTGGCCGAGGGCCTGGTGAGAAATCTCCCCCCTCAGGAACTCTTCCTTACCCTCAAGGCCGTTTCCACCGAAGAGGCCATCGATCTTTTGAGCTATGCCAAAGGAGAGCAGATCCAGCTTCTTTTTGACCTCGATGCCTGGCGCAAGGATCGAATCGTCGAGGAGAGATTCCTGGCTGGTGCTTCTTTTTGAGGCCAGCGAGGACAAGGTGGCCCAGTGGCTGCGGGTGGCGGATTTCGATTTTCTGGTGGCCGTGCTCCACAAATTTCTCCGGGTGGTAAAACTTCCGGACGACACGGACCTCACCGAGGCCCTGGATTGGCTTCCCCCTTACACCCTGGACAACGTCTATTTCATCGAGTTCAGGAAGGAGAAGTTCGAGTTTTATTTCCGGCGCATAATCGAGATCATCCGTGACATGGAGGAAACCTACTACTACAACCTCATGGAGGCCCTCATCTGGGAGCTTCCCTCTCAGGTCGAGGAGATGGCCTACCGCTGGCGCCGGGGGCGACTGGCCGACCACGGCATCCCCGATTACTTCGATGCCCTGGAGGTCTACGCTCCCCTGGTGGGAGGACACCTACGGAGGGTGGATCCCCGGTTCCTGCCGGGAAAGACCCTGGAGGAACCGGAAACCCCGCCCGCCTTCGTCCCGGCGATTTACTATCCCGGAGCCGAGCGCTTCACCGAAGCCCTCTCCCGGATTTCCGATCCGGCCCAGCTCGATCGC
>JALWCD010000090.1:1802-10908 GCA_027036915.1 Thermodesulfatator sp.
ACCAACAAGGTCCTCACCGTGGATCACGTAAATCTTGACGAGATCGCCCAGGTGGAAGACTCCCTCTCCAAGGTCCTGGGATATCTCAACATCGGGGTTGAGTATCTGGCCGGAACCGACCCTGAGGCCGGAAAGAGGATTCTTGAGAGTTATTTTTTAGAGGATATCTTCCGACTGGCCCATACCCTCATCGTGGGGCTACGCAAGAAGGCCCGGGAGATTTCCTCCCAGGAGGGTCTGGATCCCCGGGTTCTCAAACACCTGGACGAACCCCTGGCCTCCTACTTGAAGGGCGTTTCCGCCAGGGAGGCCAATCGCCTGAAGTTCTATGTGCCGGAGAAGGCGGGCACGGCCGAGGAATATCGCTGGTTCCGGAGCCTCTCGGAGGTGAGATATGTGGAGAATATTCTCGAGATGGTGGGCTACTGGGCCCCTCTCATCCAGAAGGCCTTCGGCATCCCGCCCCTCTGGGTGGCCGAAATAGCCACCCGGAGAACAAATTTCCTGGAGCCCCGGGATATCACCTGGTCGGCCCTCATCCTTACCGGGCTGGCCAACTGGATTTGTTTCCGGGAGTTCAAGTTCAGACCGATCCCGGCCGAAAAATGGCCGGAGGTTTTGGGGGCTTTTCTGGAGTTCCGCCCGGATCCCGAAAGGAACCGGTTCTCTAAGGCGCTTTTCGAGACCCTTGAGAGCAACTTCCGTCGTCTGGCCCAGCAAACCTCTTATTATGCTCCGGAACTCGCGGAGGATTTTCTGCGGCTGGTGGTTTCCCGCTTCGAGGAGGAGTTCGCCTTCGTGGAACCGGACGCCCCTCCCGAGCCCCGCTATGTGCGTTACGTTCTGATCGCCCTGGAATGAGAACCCGCCTCCCGCTCTTCTTTGAGCCGGTAGAAGGTGCGGCCTTCAAATGTGGTTTGCTGAAGTCGGCCTTCTTCTACCAGCCGCTCAAGGCTCCGGATCACCTCTTCGGGGGCCACCCCGAAGGCCAGGGAGAGTTCCTCCGCGGGGGCCGGCCTGCGGGCCAGATAGGCTAAGACCTCTTCCTCCGAAAGGGCCTTTCCGGGGGCCTGCGATCTTACGGGGGAAGGGGCAATGACCTCCGCTTCAAGTTCCCGGGCCAGGGCCAGCATTTCCCCATGATCCAGAGGAGTGGCCCAGGACTCCGCCGGGGGGCGCACCACGGTGTTGAGCTGGACCCGGTGGGGGCCGATGTGGGCCACGGCCTCCCGTAAGGCCCTTATATCCTCTTCCGCATCGTTGAGTCCCTTAACCAGGAGAATCTCAAGCCAGAGCTCCCCTCTCATTTTCCGGCGCAGGCGGGCCAGACCATCCACCAGATCCCCGGGTGAGATTCCGGGGGCCGGCCGATTGACCCGCCGAAAGGCCTCCGGCCTTACCGCATCCAGCGAGGCCAGCACATAGTCCACCTCAGAGAGGGCCTCAAACACCTCCGGAACCGCAAGCGTGGTACTGTTGGTGAGCACGGCTATGGGTTTTACGCTCAGTTGCCGCACCAGTCTGACTACCTCTGGAAAACGCAGATTCAGGGTGGGCTCTCCGGAGCCGGTAAGGGTGATCACGTCGCAGGCCTTCTCCGCCAGCGCCTGTCTGAGGGCCGCCTCTATCTCCGCCAGGGGCCGGTATTCCGCCCTCTCCGTGGTCAGGCGGGTGGTGCGGCCGACCTCGCAGTAAACACAATCCATGGAGCAGATCTTGGGAGGAACCAGGTCGACCCCCAGAGAGAGTCCCAGCCGGCGGGACCTTACCGGACCGAAAACGGGCATCACGAGACCTCGCGCAGCTCTTTGGCCATGGGCCGGAACCACTCTTCAAGAAGTTCGGGAGAGGCCAGGTGAATTTCGAAGGGGGCTTCCGGTGGAATGCCGGCTTCCTCAAGGAGAGCCATTTCCACCTTCACCATTTCCCGGGCCCGGCGGCTGGCCCCTGGGTAGACCACCAGGAGGTCAATGTCACTCGTTCCCGGGTGAGCTTCTCCTTTTACTACCGATCCGAACAGAAATACCCGACAATCCTCTCCCAAAAGACGTTTTCCCGCTCTGAGAATCCTTCTGGCCCATTCTTCCGGGTCCTCAAAATAAGGTTGGACTTTGCGGAGATAAGCTAATCTCCTTTCGACGAAAGACACGCCTTGACCTCTTGGAAGAGCTTCTCCACCAGAAGAATGAGTTTTTCGGCTTCATCCTTTTCGTATTCCACCGGAAAATATCTGGTTCCCACGTACGAAAATTCCAGCTCTCGCCACCAGCTTTTTTCTCGCCGATAAAGTTCGCCCAGAGACGCACAAAGCTTTTCGCTTTCTCCGAAAAGGATGCGCAGGGAGTGCGTCTTTGGGAAATCGCCCAGTTTTTGGGCTAGAAGGTATTTTAGCATCAGCTGAAGGGCCTGTTCCGCGTTAAAGATAGCCAGGTTATAAATCCCTTTTTCGCAAGCGCTTCGGGCAAGTTCCAGAAAGTTTTCAGCATTTATACGCAGAAAATCGAATCTATCCCCCATATTTCTCCGCCAAATTTTTCATGGAAAGATAGGCCTCGCGGGCCAGGCGCACGTGCTCCATGAACCAGGGAAGCTCCTCGAGATACAGGGCCTGGGGGCCGTCGCAGAGAGCCGTCTCCGGCCGGGGATGGAACTCCACCAGAACCATATTGGCTCCGGCGATCACTCCCTGAGCCGCGACATGGTAGATGTCCTTGATTCCGTCCGGGGCCTCCACCCGGGAACCGATGGGGTGGGAGGGATCCACGCAGACCGGAAGCCGTGTCAGGCGTTTGACCACCGGGACGTGTCCGAAATCTACCAGGTTGCGGTGGGGATCTCCGAGATGGGTCCTTACGCCCCGCAGACAGAAGACGATCTTGTGGTTGCCCTCGCTGGCGATGTATTCGCAGGCGTTGAGGGATTCCTCAAGCGAGAGCCCCATGCCCCGTTTGTAAAGGACCGGGAAATCTGTCTGGCTACCCACGGCCCGCAGGAGCTCGAAGTTCTGGGCGTTTCGGGTCCCGATTTGAAGCATCACCCCGGTGGGATGCCCGGCGGCCTCCAGGGCCTCGCGGATCTCGTCGATGTGGTGCGGGGCGAGCACTTCCATGGCGATCACCCGGATGCCGTATTTTCCGGCCAGCTCGAAAAGCCAGGGTAGACATTCCTTGCCCAGTCCCTGGAAGTCATAGGGGGAGGTGCGGGGCTTGTAGGCCCCCATACGGGCCGTAACCACCCCGGCCTCGGAAAGGGCTTTAAAGATGGCCTCGGCGTTTTCCCTGGCGTCTACCGCGCAGAGTCCGGCGAAGACGTGGAAGGAGTCCTGATCGAAACGCAAGCCCTGGTATTCGAAACCAATGGGTTCAAGGGTTCCGTGGCGGCCGATCCTCCGGTACTTGGCCGAGACCCGGATGGCCCGCTCCACCCCGGGAAGGGCCTGCACCTCTTCGAGCGGTACCCGCTGGGTGTCACCTATGAGATGTATCTCCGTGACTTTTCGAGTGACGCCTTCGTACTGGGCCACGTGAAGACGGAGGCCCTCGAACCGCGAAAGATATTCCCTGATCTTCTGGAATTCCGGACTTTCCGGGCCAACTTCGGATTTCAGGATGATGATCATCTCTATATTCCTCCTTATTTAGTTTGAGGCCTCTAGATAACATTCCCCTCCCGAAGGGAGGGGATAGGGGAGGGGAAGAAAACCCTTGAGTTCCCCCCTCCCAAATCCTCCCCCACAGGGGGAGGAGGACTTTTTTAGAGGTTTCTTAGTTTAACATTTTCCCCTCCCTCCGGAAGGGGATAGGGGAGGGGAAGAAAATTCTTACCCAGACCCCTCCTCCAGAAGGGGAGGGTGGACTTCTTCAGCTGTCTGATTTGTCTAATAGTGACGCAAATTACCAGAAACACAAGTCTACTGAGGAGAGCAGAAACACAAGTCTACTGAGGAGAGGGGACTTTGTCTAAGAGTTTCTTGTTTTTCGAAAAAAATTTTTTCCGTATAAGACATGTAAAGATTAGGGAACGATTTTTTAAAAAAATCCTTTAGGTAAAAAATAATGGGAAGTTTTAGGACTTGAAAAATTTTTGGATTGCTGACCATAATCTCATGGAGAACTCTTATGGAGGAGGGGTGTATGGATAGGGTACGGGAATGGTTTGCGGTTTTGGCTGGAATTTGGTTGCTATTTTTGGGTGCCTGTACCAAGGAGGCGGCTGAGAGGCGGGCTGAGGTGATCAAGCCTCCGGTGGTGGCCCCGGGCGCGGAATATGTGGGGCAGGAGACCTGTCTGGAATGTCACGAGGACTACGCCGCGGATGCCAGGACGAATGTGCACCTGCGACTGGCGGACTTCGAGGCTCCGGGCTACGCCAAGGGGTGCGAGGGCTGTCACGGTCCGGGATCAAAGCACGTGGAGGCCATGCAGGAGGATGAGACCGAGGCCGGGCTTTCGGCCATTATTCGTTTCGGGGAAGAGGGTTTTGAGGGTGAAGAGGCCAGCGCGGTCTGCATGACCTGTCATGCCGGCGGCGAGACCATGCATTTTGCCTTCTCCGCGCACTTCGAAAACGACGTGGCCTGCTCCGACTGCCACAAGGTGCACGGCAACAGGCGCGAGGCTCTTCTGGCCAAGGCGGAGCTTGACCTCTGCGCCTCCTGTCACCGGGATGTGCAGGCCAGGCTCTACTTCCCCTCCCGGCACCCGGTGAAGGAGGGGCACATGCTCTGTTCCGACTGCCACAACGCCCACGGCACGGGCAACCCGGTTCCGGGCATGATCCGCACCGAGGAACGCCTGAACGACCTCTGCCTCTCCTGTCACACCCGCTATCAGGGGCCGTTCGTGTTCGAGCACGAGCCGGTGGTGGAGGACTGCACCATCTGCCACGATCCTCACGGCACGGTGGCCAACAATCTGCTTAAGCAGAACGAACCCTTCCTCTGCATGCAGTGTCACGAGGTCCATTTCCATGCGACGAGGCTTGCGGATACAGCCAATGACTATGAACCCGCCGGAGATGTGGAAGGTGGTCGGCCTGACGTACCGAGTTTTCGTTCTCCACATGAAAGGGCCTGGGCGCAGGCCTTTCTTACCAAGTGTACGCAATGTCACCAGCAGATCCACGGTTCGGACTTCCCGTCCCAGTCCCTGCCCGGACAGGGTCGGATGCTGACCCGATAAAGGAGGTGAGGCTATGGGCGGAAGGAAAGAAAACAAACCTTTGGGAGGTGGGTATATGAGATGGTTTGCTTTGCTGGTGGGTTTCTGTCTGGTCCTTTTGGCCGGGCCGTCTCTGGCCCAGGAGGAAAAGCCTTACGAGGTGAGCGTAAGCGCCGGGGCCTCGGTGAATGACTACGGGGATGAGGCCAGCCGAGCTGCGGAGTATGAAAGTCGGGTGGACAAGGACAGCACCTGGTACTTCTCCGGCGAGGGCCGGGTGCAGGAGGGCGATCTTCTTCTCCGCTTCCACGGTACCTACGTTGACGGCGACGATCAGGACTACGGGCTTGAGTTTGACTGGGCGCGGCTCTTTAGCCTGAAGAGCAGCTATCACCGTTTCTATCACCGGCTGGATCACGATACCCTGGAGAATCTTCGGGCCCATTCTTTCATTTGGAACGGTGGTGCGGACAGAGATTCAACCTCTGGAGGAACTACTGCGTTCGTTTATGGAGAGGACTATAATCAAAATGAAGATTTTGGTATTACGCGTTCTGAGTGGAAAAACGAACTAATCGTAAGGTTGCCCTCTCTCCCGGGACTTACTTTGGGATTTGGTTATCGCTATGAAACCCGGAAAGGGTTCGATCAGGCCCGGACCCTCTCCAAATGTTCCGGCTGTCATGTGGTGGGCATGACCAAGCAGATTGCGGAATTTACGAATGAATATCTGCCTTATCTTGAGGCTCGTCTCGGCAAGTGGACCTTCCGTTATAGCTTTCTTTATCGAAATTTCAGCACCAGCAGCGATGTTCCCACCCATGTCTATTTGAATGCGGAAGCTCCCTCCCCTGACGGTGGTGGGGGTACTCTTAATCCCACAAATCCCTTAGGGAATCGGGTTCTGTACGACTACAGTTCCGGAGATATTCCTTTTGCCCGTACCCCTGATTCCGAAAAGTGGATGCATAACGTAAAAATCAAATGGGAGCCGGTAGAGAGTCAAGTCTGGAGCTTTGGATTTGTTGCTTCTCAAAATAAAAACAAGAGTTCGAACGATGCTGAAGGTGGAATCGGAGTTCTTTATGGCGACGCGGGAGAAGAGCTTGAACAGGAGTATTCGGCCTTCATGGGCAATTGGCACTGGAGAATCAATCGGAGCTGGAGTCTTACCTTAAGGGCTAAACTATATGATATGGACGCGGATGATGTTACTCTTTTCTACACAAATTCTAATGGAGGAAGCACTTATGGGCCTATAACCCAGGATGATACTCCTTTGGATCCTGCCACCGAATTTAGTGTCTATACCCGGGAGTCTGCTTACGATGAAGATGGGTTTTCTGTCTGGTTGGATCTGGCCTGGCGTTATAGCCCGACTCTTAAGTTCCGTTTCGGCTACGAACTGGAATACGAGGATCGGAAAAACGCTGAGGCCCATGATGTGACCGACGACACCACCACCCATAACTTCAAGCTCGGAGCCACCTGGCGGGCTATGCCCGGTTTTAAGGTCAAAGCTGATTATAAATTCGTTTATGTAGATGATCCCAAAATGCATTATAGAGCTGCCGATCCTGCTCCGGCTATAGATCCTACACCCGGAGATCCTACGGATAATAATGCCAATCTGACGGCCGGTACTTACAATCGAAGCAATCCTCTTGCGACTCCTCCTGTGTGGAGCGAATCTTCGGTCTATGAATACCTGGTTTACTCCCGTCGAACCCGGGACTTTTCCGCGGAACCCGAGTATGTACACGATCTTTCCCTCAAAGGCGACTGGCTGATTAACGCCTATGCCACCCTGGCCTTCCACGGACGCTTCAAGTACGCCGAAAACACCGAAACCGACGGCTACGACTGGGAGCAGAATTTGGTTGCCGCGGGTCTGAACCTCACCCTGACCCCTTGGCAGAAGCTGGGGCTCAACGTGGGCTACGAGTTCTTCTATGACCAATACACGGCCATGATGTGCTCGGCCCTCTACCACGGGTGAGCTGGGCATGTCATGAGCTCCCAGGTAGGGAGCGCCTGTGACGAACTAGACTGGGAGAACCTGGCTCACACCTTTTACCTCTCTGTCTTCGCCAGCCCCATGGAGAGGGTGGAGTTCACCGGCACGGTGAGCTACACCCTGGCCGAGGCCGAGATGGATTCCCCGGGATTCCCTGATCAGTGGTTCCTTACCACGGCCTACAATCCCGCCCTCATGAACGACGCCGACGAGTACTCCGATCTGGACTACTCCATGCTGGAGATCGAGCTCACCGGCACCTACAAGATAAATGACAACCTCTCCTTCACCCTGAACTACTGGTATTCCGACTTTGACGACGACGAGCCGTATGTCTACGGCGACCTCGACGGCGACGCCTACAGCCTGACCGGGTTCCTGACCTGGAGCTTCTAGCCTCCGGGCAGCTCAGACCCACACCTTCCTCGGGGCGGGCCAAAAGGCCCGCCTTTTTTATTTTTCCGTTTTGCCTTAAGACCCCCCTTTTGACTACCCCTCTAAGGGGAAAAATTTTTTTCTTTAGAGACCCTTGCCTGATTCGAATCCCCCTCCCTTTGGGAGGGGGCAGGGGAGGGAAAACCCAACTCAGAGGGGGAGGAAGAGTTTTGCAAACAAAAGTCTCTTCTTCAGAAGAGGGCCTTGAAAAAGTCTTGTGTTTGCGCATGAGATCTGCTAAAAGATGAAATATGTTGAAAAGGTGGCCAGTGTTAACGATGTTAATAGTCCTGTGGATCTGCCTGCTAGCAGCAGGGAATCTTCAGGCGACTAAAGATAAAACCTCACCAGAATCTCAAATTAATCTTTCCCAGAAGGTCAGGGACAACAATGCTTGCCTGGACGATCTGACTTCTCAGGTTCTCCAGATTCAGGACCGGACCGATCGGATTCTAAAAATTCTAGAAAAAGAAAACTCCACGGATCCCTTGCTTGAGCGACGGGTTATCGCTATTCAGAACGAAATAGAAGAGCTGAAGATTCAGGTTCAGGTTCTGGCCAAGGCCTTTATAGCTCTGGTAAGCGTTTTGATATTGATCCTGATTTTTATGCTTTTCAGATCCCGCAGGCCTCCGCGAACGGGCTCTATCCGCATCTAGGTCAGTTTCACACTCACCACCTTGGAGACCCCTTTCTCTTCCATGGTCACCCCGAAAAGGGCGTCCGCGATTTCCATGACCCGGGGATTGTGGGTGACCAGGATCACCTGGGAATATTCCTTGAGTTTCTTAAGGAGCTCGTTGAATCGGAGCGTGTTGGCCTCATCGAGAGGAGCGTCCACTTCGTCAAGGATGCAGAAGGGCCCGGGTTTTACCAGATAAAAGGCAAAGAGCACCGCCAGGGCACAGAGGGCTTTTTCCCCCCCGGAAAGCATGGTGAGGTGTTTTACCGGTTTGCCGGGGAGCTTCACCTTGAGATCCAGACCTGCGGAAAGGGGGTCCTCGCTCTCGGTGAAGTAGAGTTCCGCCCGCCCACCCTCAAAGAGCAGGGGAAAGACTTCGGCGAGCTTTTGATTGGCCTCCGCAAGGGCCTCACGTAACCGCCTGCGGCTCTCTTCGTCCAGACGCCGGAGGGCCTTTTCCAGGTCCGCAATGGCCGCCAGGAGCTCATCCCTCCGGGAGGAAAGGGAGGCCCGTCGCTCTCTGACCCGGGCCAGTTCCTCTGCCGCCGCGAGGTTGACCGGGGGAAAACCCGCCAGTTTCTCCCGGATGCGGATCATCTCGGCCTCGATTCCGGCCAGATCCCCGGGCGCCGGTTTGAGCTCCTTAAGGAAGGCTTCAAGGTCTGTATCCTGATTCTCCCGGGCTTCTCTCTGGAGATGCTCCAGCTCCATTTCGGCCTCCACCCGATCGACCTCAAGCTTGTGTAGTTTTTCTCGAAGCTGGGTTCTTTCCCTCTCTAGGTGCTTTTCTTCCTTTTCGAGTTCCGCCAGGCT
>JALWCD010000091.1:0-9925 GCA_027036915.1 Thermodesulfatator sp.
CTTTTCTTCTTCCCGAACCTTCTCCTTCAGTTTCGCGAGCCTCTCACGAAGAAGCCTTTCCTTCTCTAGAGCCGCAAGCCTCTCGCGCAGGATTTTTTCCGCCTCCTCCGGGGCCGTTTGACTCCTTTTCAAGGCCTTCCGGCTTTCCGTGGAAGGGCGAGAGGCCTTACGGTGAGACTTACGGCGGGCGACCCGCGAGGGCTTGCCAACCCCGGCTTTCCGGCGCGCGGTGCGAGGCCTGGTGGCGGTCTTCCGTCGGAGCTTCGTTTTGGTCACCGCCTTCTTTGGGCGGCTTTTGACCTTGGAGGCCGTGGCGAAAGATGACTTTTTCGAGATCGCCGGCCGGGTCTCCAGACGGGTGAGCTTCACCGAGACCGTGGGGTAGGCCTTCTTCGAGGGAAACTCCAGAGAAAAGAGTCCGAGAAGGGCCAGATGGAAAGCCAGGCTCAGAATAAAGAACTTCCTAAGACCCTTCATTCTCCAGGGGCTGAGTGACCAGGGCAATGTTTGTGATGCCAGCTCCGGATAACTCCCCGAGAACCTTAGCCACCAGACCGTAGGGCACGCGCCGGTCGGCCCGGAGCTGGACTTCCCTGACCAGCCCGGCGGCCCGGGCCTCGACCAGCCACCGGGAGAGCCTCTGGAGATGTATCTCCTTCCTGCCCACCAGGATCTTACCCTCCCGGGTGATGGTGATCACGAGAGGTTTTTCGGTGGGCTTGATCTCTCCGGCCCGGGTTCTGGGAAGGTCCACCTTGAGCCCCGTGGTGAGAAGCGGGGCCGTGATCATGAAGATGATGAGGAGGACCAGCATCACATCCACCAGGGGGGTGACGTTGATCTCGGAAAGCAGACCCTTTCGCTGCAGGGAAGCGGGCATGCTTACAATCCTACAAAAGTTTAAGGAATTCTTCCACGGTTAAACCTGCTAACCGGCATTCGGTCTTTCTAGAGGGATTAAATCATCTTCTTCTCCTATTCTAAACCGCCGGGGTGATGATATCCAGGCGCAGGAGGACCTCCACGGTCTCGGCGAGGGGAAGTCCGATCACCCCGGTCACCGAGCCCCGAACCTCGGCCACAAAGGCCGAGGCCAGCCCCTGAATGGCGTAGGCTCCAGCCTTGCCCAGGGGTTCGCCGGTGGCGAGATAGGCCTCGATTTCCTCATCGGAGAGCTTGCGGAACCTGACCTCCGTCCGGGAAACAAAGGTCTCGGATCGCTCTCCGTGCAGCACGGCCACCCCGGTAAGGACCTCGTGCCAAGCTCCCGAAAGCTCGAAGAGCATCCGGTGAGCCTCCTCGAGATCCCGGGGTTTGCCGAAGACCCGTCCCCCTTTCACCACCAGGGTATCGGCGGCCAGGACGGCCTTTCCGGGACGTTTTTCAGCCACCGTCCGGGCCTTTTCTAGGGCCAGGGAGATCACCACCTCCTCAGGCCCGAGGCCCTGCGGTATCTCCTCCGAAATTTCCGCTGGAAGAACTTCGAACTCAAGCCCCAGCGCCTGCAAAAGGGCTTTACGACGGGGACTAGCCGAAGCCAGCACCAGGGGCTTCAGATTCCGAAAAAGGCCCGGGCGTTTTCCGTGGTCTGCCGTGCGCATTCCAAAACCTCGAGTCCCTTGACCTCGGCCACTTTTTCACAGACATATCGCACGTAGGCCGGCTCGTTACGTTTTCCCCGAAAGGGTACCGGCGTAAGAAAAGGACAGTCGGTCTCAAGCATCAGGGCCTCAAGCGGTGCGTAGCGGACCACCTCCCGGATGTTCTCCGCCCTGGGAAAGGTCACAATCCCGGTCACGGAAAGGAAACATCCCAGATCCAGGGCCTTGCGGGCCTCGGCGATCCCCCCGGCGAAACAGTGAAACACCGCCCGGATTGGAAGGTATTTCCTGATCACCGCCAGGGCCTCCTCGTAGGCCTCCCGCACGTGGAGGACCACCGGTAGATCCTTTTCCCTGGCCAGGGAAAGTTGCCTTTCGAAATGCTCAAGCTGAAGCTCGCGAGGGGAATATTCCTTGGCGAAATCCAGCCCGATCTCCCCCAGGGCCACGGCCCTTGAGGCCAGGGCCTCAAGTTCCCGGTAGGCCTCCTCGTTCAGATGCCTGACCTCGTGGGGATGGACCCCCACGGTGGGAAAGAGGTATCCCGGATACTCCCCGGCGAGCTCTAGGGCCTTGCGCGAGCTCTTGAGATCGATTCCCACCACCACGATGGCCGAAAGCCCGGCCTCTCTGGCCCGGCCCACCACTTCCGGCAAATCCTTATACCCCGGAAGATTCAGGTGCGCATGGGTGTCCACGAGTTCCATGGGGCCCTATTTTACTCTTCTCACGAAAAGACTCAAAAGGAAAAGTCCCCCGGAGAAGAGCACGATTGCCCCGGAGGGTGGCAGATCCAGGACCACCGAGGCCGAAAGCCCTCCCGCCACCGAGAGTCCGCCGAAAAGTCCCGCCAGCCAGAGACATTGCCTGAAACTGCGGGCCACTTCCAGGGCCGCCGCTCCGGGAATGACCATGAGGGCCGAGATCAGAAGGAGGCCCACCATCCTCATCCCGATCACCACCAGCAGGGCCGTGAGGGTCGAAAGGAGCAATTTGAGGGCTTTTACCCGCAGACCACCGGCCCGGGCGGATTCCTCATCGAAGGACACGAAAAGAAGAGCCTCGCCGAAGATTCCGAGCATCAGGAGAGTGAAGACCAGAAGCCCCAGGGCCAGGAGAGTTTCCTCCCCGGTCACCACCAGGATGTTTCCGAAAAGGTAGGTGAGGAGTCTCACGTCATAGCTTCGGGCCAGCGAGGCCAGGACCACGGCCAGGGCCAGCCCCAGGCCGGCCAGGATCCCCACCGCAGTATCCTCGTAAATTCCGGCCCGCTCCCGGATGGCCATCACGGCAAAGGCCGAAAGCACGGTCACCACCAAAGCCAACAGCAAAGGTGCCCCCTGGAGCAGAAACCCCAGGGCCACCCCGGTAAAGGCCACGTGTGTCAGGGCGTGGGGGAGAAGACTGTCGCGCCGCAGAATAAGGAAGACCCCTACCGGGCCGGCCGAGATCCCCAGGGCCAGGCCGGCCACCAGAGCCTGCCAGAAAAAAGCGTAGTGCCAGATGGCCATCAGTGCTGGTGCCCCACCAGGTGATGCTCCCCGGGCCAGAGGCCGCAGACCTCGGGATTCTTACAAAATTCCTCATGCCGGCCGTGGAAGACCAGTTTTCGATTCAGACAGGCCACCTGTTTCACGTGACGGTCCACCACGGCGATGTCATGAGTCACGATGAGGATGGTCAGCCCCTCCCGATTGAGTTCTCCCAGAAGCTCGTAGAACCTTTCCTGGGCCGCAAAATCCACCCCGGTGGTGGGTTCGTCGAGAAGGAGCACCTCGGGATCCCCCACCAGGGCCCGGGCCAGGAAGACCCGTTGCTGTTGACCTCCGGAAAGCTCCCGCAGGAGTCTCGGGGCGTAGCCCGCAAGCCCTACCCTTTCAAGGGCCGCCAGCACCAGGTCTTTTCGCCTGGCCCTTAAGGGTGGAGGTTTCCCGATCAGCCCCAGGGCCACGGTCTCAAAAACCGTAAGGGGAAGCACGCGGTCCACCAGGGCCGTGACCTTCTGGGGCACGTAGCCTATTCTCCACCACTCGCGAAACTCCGCAAGCTCCCGGCCGAAAAGCTTCACCCTCCCTTCCCGGGGATGCAGAAGACCCACCATGATCTTAAGCAGGGTGGACTTTCCGGAACCGTTCGGCCCGATAAGGGCGCAAAAATCCCCGGGAAAAAGCCTGAGAGAGACCTCCTCGAGGATCAGTTCCCCGTCATAGGCAAAGCTAACCCTTTCGATCTCAACGACCGGAGTCTTCACGGCTCTTCACTTCCTCCCACACCCGGTCCATCTCCTCGAGAGACACCTCCCGCAGGCTCCGCCCCTGCTCCTGGAAAAACCTTTCCATGGCCAGGAAACGTCTCCGAAATTTCTCAAGGCTCTTCTTTAGGGCCTCCTCGGGATTGATACCGAGCTTGCGGGAGAGGTTGGCCACGGTGAAAAGGAAATCTCCTATCTCCTCTTCGAGAAGCTCCCGGGAGGCTCCCCCGAGATTTTCCTCGATCTCGCGCCATTCCTCACGGAGTTTAGGAAGGACCTCCTCAGCCGAAGACCAGTCGAATCCCACCCGCGAAGCCCGTTCTCCCAGCCGAAAGGCCAGCTGCAAAGCCGGAAGACTCCGGGGAAGATTTCCCAGAACGCTACTTTCCCCGGACTTCTCAGACTCTTTGATCTTCTGCCAGCGGGCCAGAACCTCCTCGGCGCTGGCGGCTCGCTCCTCCCCGAAGACGTGCGGATGTCGCCGGATCATCTTTTCCGCACAGAGCTCGAGCATCTCCTCGATAGAAAACCGGCCTTTTTCCTGATAGATGTAGGCTATCATGAGAATCAGGAAAAGGAGATCCCCCAGCTCCTCCCGGATCTCCTCTACCGCGCCCTTTTCAATGGCCTCGTAGGCCTCGTAAGCCTCCTCCACCAGATATTTGCGTAGACTTTCCGGGGTCTGTTTCCGATCCCAGGGGCAGCCCCCGGGGCCACGCAGACGGGCTACGATCTCGACCAGTTTTTCGAAAAGCTCTCCGCAGCCGGCCATCAGATTGCCTTTCCGGGCGAACCGAAATAACGGCGCCAGTGGTAGTTGAAGCGATGTTTGAGTTCCGGAGGAACGAGTTCGATGAGCATGCGGGTGGTTTTGAAGACCACCGGAGCCACCCTCGAGCCCTGTACCCAGCGACTTGCTCCGGGATAAAAGCTCACCAGAAAGAAAAGCACCACCGCCAGAAACACACAGGCCTTAACAAACCCCAGGATGGCCCCCAGAAACCGGTTGAAGGCCGAAAGGTGAGCGGCCTCGAAGATCCGGGTCAGGATTTCAGCCAGGATAAAGAGACTGAGGAAGATGAGCATGAAGGCCAGCAACCAGGAGACGGCCTCAAACCAGGGATAGTCCTTGAACCAGGGGGCCAGGATCTTTTCGATATGGGGGGACAGCTTCCCGGCATATACGAAGCCCAGGATCAACCCCAGGAGGGAGGAAAGCCCGCGAAAGAACCCTATCCAGGCCGTGCGGATCACGAACCAGACGATGAGGGCCAGAGCCAGGAGATCGAACCAGGGCATCTTCATGCCTCGACCATCCAGAAGGGCCCCCAGGGGGTGTCCCGCACCTCGATCCCCATCCGGGCCAGATCTTCCCGCAGGGCGTCGGCCCGGGCGAAGTCCTTCTCGCGTCGCGCGGCTTCCCGGGCCGCCAGTTTCTCCTCCACTTCCGCCCTCGAAAGACCAATCCGGGAGAGCTTGCGAGCCCTTTCGTTTTCGATGAAAAGCTCCGGATCCTGAGCCCCGATCCCGAGAATCTCCCCGGGAAGTTCCCTCACCGCGGAAAGCACCTCACCGGCCAGACGGGCCTCTTCGGTGGTAGCTTCTCTTGCCGCAGGCAGGAACCGGTTGACTTCGGAAAGGAGGTTGAAGATCTCGCCGATGGCTTCGGCGGTGTTGAGATCGTCGGAAAGGGCCGCAAGGAACCTCTCCCGGAAATTCTCCAGGGCCCCGGCCAGCCGCCGCCCCCCTTTACGAAGCTCTCCCTCCCGCACGGGCTTGACCCGTTTGAGGAAATAGAGGGCCCCGTAAAGCCCGTAGAGGGCCTTTTCGGCCTCTTTCATGCCCTTTTCGGTATAATCCAGTGGACTCCGGTAGTGCTTGGTAAGAAGGAAGAGCCGGATGACCTCCGGATGGTAGCGCGAAAGCATCTCCTTCACGCTTACGTAGTTTCCCAGGCTCTTGGCCATCTTCTCGCCGTTCACCGTGATGAGGCCGTTATGCACAAAGTAGCGCACAAAGGGTTTGCCGGTGGCGGCTTCGCTCTGGGCGATCTCGTTTTCATGGTGCGGAAAAATGAGATCGAGCCCTCCGCCGTGAATATCCAGGGTCTCGCCGCAGTATTTCAGACTCATGGCCGAGCACTCCAGATGCCAGCCCGGCCGCCCCGGCCCCCAGGGGCTATCCCAGAAGGGCTCCCCGGGCTTCGAGGACTTCCATAGGGCAAAATCGAGGGGGTTGCGTTTCTTCTCCGAGATCTCCACCCGCGCCCCGGCGATCATGTCCGAAAGCTTGCGCCCCGAGAGCTTCCCGTACTCCGGAAACTTCTCCACCGCGAAATACACCTCGCCATCGGCCACATAGGCCACTTCGCGCTCAAGGAGCCTCTTGGTGAGGGCCAGCATTTCCGGAATGTGCTCCGTGGCCCGGGGCTCATGGGTGGGAGGAAGTACCCCCAGGGCGGCCATCTCTTCGCGATATTCCTGAATGTATTGCTCGGCTATCTCCTTCCAGGAGCGCCCCTCCCTGGCCGCCCGGTTGATGATCTTGTCGTCGATGTCGGTGTAGTTGCGCACATAAACTACTTCGTAGCCCAGAAACCGGAGGAATCGGTAGAGCACGTCGAAAACCACCGCGGCCCGCGCGTGCCCCAGGTGGGCCTCATCGTAGGCCGTAATGCCGCAGACATACATGGTAACCTTCGGAGGCCGTAAGGGTTCGAAGACCTCCTTCCTGCGGGTCAGGGTGTTATAGAGTTTAAGTTTCCTTTCGTTCGGCAAGGACAATCCCCTTCTCCAGAGCCTTCCTGGCCAAAGGTATCCGGTGCAGGTCTTCCTTTTTTACCGGAATCACATCCACCGGTAAAGGGGCCTCCGTAAAATAAAGGATCCACTCGCTCCAGCGATCCTTAAAATCTCCCCTCGTAACGATTAAGAGATCCGCATCGCTTTTTATCGTTGCCCGTTCTTCAGCAAGAGAGCCGAAAAGAACGATTTTTTCTATTTCTTCCTCGGTTTTCAAAAGAGACTCTGATAATTTTTTCAATTTATCAAGTATCTCTTCACGAGCCAGAAATTTTCTCTTCCACATATTCTATAATCCGCTTTGCTTTATTGATAGCTTCTTTAGCATTCTCTTCATGAAAGAATTCTCCGGGATATCCCTCTTCAAAACCATTGGGATACCGGGTGGGGATATAAAGTTTATCCAGATCTGCAGCATCTTTTATGAGTTCCCGAGAGGGACGAAATTCGTCGGGAAGTTCCTTTAAGAGTTTAGATACGGTATGTCCCCACCCCTCTCCACCAAGATATTCATACAAAGCTTTAACGGCCTTTTCCGCCGCTTGCTGGGCAGCAAAGCAGGCCCACTCATAATCCCCGGCCCCGAGGGAGGTTTCCGCGTGTCTCAAATCCCTCAGGGCCTGAGCCAGCCAATCCCAATGGCGTTTCATTTTACTCGTGGATCTCGCCCTCACCGGAGCCCGGGGCCTTGGCCCGGGGTTCCCCTATGTCTTTGAAGCGATCCTTAAGTTTTTCAAGGACCTTGGGAAGCGTGGTGTACTCCATCTCCTCCGGAGGCAGGCGGTGAGGCTCAAAAATACCCTGGCGCCGGAGATTGTTGGCCAGCTGGGTGGCCCTTTCGCGGGCATAATCAAAGGCCGGATCGTCGAAAAGATCGTTGGGCCCAATCAACTGTCCCTCACAGATCTGATAGCCCGCGGCGATCACCCGCGGAGGCCCGTCAAAACGGGTAGGCTTGGCCTGGTTAAAAGGCACCGGCATAAGCGGCCCGGTGTGTGAACCCCGCATCCAGCCCTCCACCAGCCAGGGCCGGCCGAAGGGCTCGAGGATCTCGCCCACGGCCGGAAAACCGCTCTGGGCCCGCACGATGAGTACCGGATCATCCTTGCCCACATAACGGCCGGCCATGAGGGAAAGTTTCTGCGTGGAAGCCGCGGCCGCAATCTCGCCGTCGGAATTACGGTAGACCGCCCGCACCACATACCGGCTGGTGGCCCCGATAAAGACCAGAAGATCATAAAGTTCCGCCGGAGTTTTAAGTCGAATGGCCTTTCCGGAATAAACATCCATGACCTCGAAGGTAAAACCGTCGTGCATGGAGGGGTCGATCACCAGACCGGCGGTGTTCATGGGATCGGCGAACATCTCATAAAGAGGAAGGTTCCAGGCACTGGGAGCGGTCTTATCCGCAAAAAAGACGATTACCGGTTCACTCTTGCGCTCCTCGAATTCCATCTCCGCCACTCCGGGCCCCATGCCCTTCACGTTTCCGGAGAAAGCGTCGGAAAGTATGTCCTGGCCGGCCCCGTAGAGCTTGAGTTTTTTGGCCACCTCAGTTCCGGCAATAAAGGCGTCCCAGGCAAGTTTATGTACCGGCTCCGCGTCCACCCCGTGGGTATGGGTCATCACGATGGCGATATCGTCTCCACAGGTAATCACGGAAGCATCAAGTATGGTGCCCTTTTTCTTCCCGGACTCGGCTACCTCTTTTACCCTGGCCACGACCTCGGGATGCGTGGTGGAATGCCCCACGAAGCCACCGATATCAGCCTTGATCACCGATAGCGTAATTTTCATCGGCCACCTCCTCCTTTTGATGTTATTTAATTAGATAGCCCAAATTGCCGAAAAAGTCTAACATAAAAATAAAAAAGGTTGGTCGGAATGCCAGACCCAGAGAAGAAGGCCGTGGCTCTGAAGTACGATCCGGAGGAGGATCAGGCCCCCCGGGTGGTGGCCAAGGGCCGGGGACGACTGGCGGAACTTATTCTGGAGGTGGCCCGCCAGCACGGGATTCCCATCCGCGAGGACTCCGAATTGGTACAGAGCCTTTATCGGGTGGAGCTTGAGGCCGAAATTCCGCCCGAACTTTACGAGGCCGTGGCCGTCATCCTGGCCTGGGCTTACCGCCTAAACCGTAAAGCCCGGAGTCAAAACCGTGAGACCCAACTTTGATACCCCGGGTCAAAAATTCGCTTGTATCAACGTCTTTCGGGCCTACTAACCCCACGTTCCACAACCTCTCCCTCCGGGCCATACCAGATACCTTCCCGAAGATTACCTCAATCTGGCCTTCTCTTTTCTCCCTGGAGCCCGCTCTATTGAAAGCGCTTCCCGAGCCCTCCAAAATCTGAATTTGCCCTTGAACAAGGCCTGAGATTCTTTAAATCCCTGCTGGAAAAGCTACCCCGGGAGAGAGATTTTGTCCGACAGCTCGAAGACCGCCATCCTTCCGGCAAGTGTCTCGGAAACCGTTTTAAGCGGAAGAAAATTTAACCGAGCCCGTAAAGAAAAATAGTTCCGGCTCCCGGGTTCCGGAAACTCGTACTGAACCAGAGTAGATTTTTCCGTCTGCCAGGCTCCCGGTACCGCTACCACCGGGAAGAACTAGCGAGCCTTCCTTATCTGATCCGCGATCAAAAGTTCCTTGTGTCCAAAAAGGACGCTTCAAAGCCCTAATTCTCCGAACTTTTTGAGGAGATCTCTTTTAGAAGATACACCCAGTTTACGATAAACCCTCTGGAGATATGTCTTGACCGAGGATTCAGAGAGTCCTAAAAGAGAGGCAATATCCCGGACCTGTTTCCCGGCGAGAACCAGTTTCAGAGTCTCCCATTCTCGATGAGAAAAAAGCTCCCTCGGCGTTCCCAGACTCCGACAGACCTCGGCCAGACGGGTTTCTTCCGGCCAAGGAGAGGCAGCCTTTTTCTCGAGAGAGCGCTTGCTCGTTTCCGGCCTGGCGGTTTGAATAAAGTAAAAGAGGAGTAATCCTATACCCAAAATGAGATTGCCTGCCACACTCATCACAAGCGGCCATTTTTCGGTGTAAAGCACCGGCAGACCCACCGCCGGCCCCATAAGCATACAGCCCGCTCCCAGCCCGAATCTCCGCACCACGTCTCCACCCCGAATATAAAGTCCGAAACAAAAAACATCCATGAAACCCGCGGCGGCCTGTACGCCATACATGGCCAGATTACTGGTAAGTCGGTTAAAGTCGTGCAAAAAGGCTACCGCAAATACCCCCATCCCTACGCCTGCAACCAGAGAAT
>JALWCD010000091.1:9935-10906 GCA_027036915.1 Thermodesulfatator sp.
AGAATAGTCCGGCTTACGGTGAAAAAGTAGGGCCGAAAGCAAAACGGCCCCGATATAAAACAGCAGTTCCAGACCATTGAAATAGAGATTTTTCATGTAAGCCGGCATGAGGCAGACGTAAAACATTCCTATGAGGAGATAGAAGAAGAATATAAAAGGAAGGTATTTTATCAGATCCTTCAAAGATTCCTTTTTCTGAGGGTGAAAGGGAGCGGGAATCTGGGCCAGGAGGAAAATCCCCATGAGGGGAAAAAGGATTTTCTGGGGAGGATTTATCTGTAAAGTTACCCCCAGGAGAACGTTTCCCAGGGCCAGACCCAGGGCCGAAGCCATTACCGGATCACGTGTGCACCTTAATAAGCATCCGATCCGCACGATGAGAAAGGCCGAGCTCACTCCTATGAAGGCGAGCAAATAATTCTGCACGGTGGGCAGAAAAGGATAAAGCATGGTGATAAGGCCGGTCAGAATACCGGCCAGAAGGGAAACAACCCGGAAATTTACACGATGACCCAGCCAGGCCACCAGAAAAAAGGTTAAGGCGTGGGGGATGACAAACCAGGGAAAATTTTCCGGGCCATTCATTTTTAAAAAGAAATAACCCTGAAGGGGAAAGGCCAGCAGCCAGAAGTCGTAAGCCGCAAGGGCCAGGATTGGCCACCACTTCCGGGGGAAGAACGATGCTTTAGACTCCCTCCTCCACCCCATTTTTTCCCAAGAAAACCCTTCGGTTTACAGAAAGACTACAAAAGGACTACAAGGTCGTCAACCGAAAAGACGACAAATTTCCCCTAAAGTTTACATTGCGCCGACTTGAACTGTCGAAAATTCTTTAGCAACTAAAATTTTCTAGAAACTGTCGACTGTGTCTGGGGTGGAAGGAAGGAAAGAGACGATGGGGGCCTCCCTCGAGGAGAGGGGTATGGGTTGCCGTTAGGTTGCAGTTTCTGGCGTTTTACGGTGCTAAATGA
>JALWCD010000092.1:0-6160 GCA_027036915.1 Thermodesulfatator sp.
GTTCCGGCCGTACAGACGGGCGCAAGCCCCTTCGCCGAGCGCCAGAAGGTCTTGCCCGTGCGCACCACCCTGAGCTGGACCCGACCCTCCCGGTCGACCACGAAGACCGCCCGGAACCCTCCACGATCTACCAGGGCCGCCCGGGGCACCATCAGGATCTCCCTTTCCCCGGCCGGCAGAAACACCCGGGCGTAAGTTCCGGAAGGCCAGGGGAAATCGCGAGGCAAGTCTATCTTGACCGTAAAAGTCCGGCTCCCGGGGTCCACCTCCGGCACGACCTCGCTTACGGTAAGCTCCAGGGCCTCTTCGGCCGAGGGTAGCCATACCAGAACCGGGGTCCCGGGCCTTATTCGCCCGAAGAGGGCTTCCTCCGGATGACAGACCAGGCGTTTGCCCCGGGCTTCGTTTTCGAGCTCAAGGAGGGGTTGCCCCGGGCCCACGTAGGTTCCGGCCTCCACCAGCTTCCGCACCACCCGTCCCTCGAAGGGGGCCCGGATCACGGTGTAGGAGAGAAGGGTCCGGACTTCGGCCAGCCGGGCCTCGATTTCCTCTATGCGGGCGGCCACCGCGGCCTTGCGGGCCGAAAGGGCCTCATACTCCGATCTTTTGGCCTCGAATTCTTCAGCGGTTGCGGCCTGGTCCTCAAAGAGCCGGCGGAAACGTTCGTATTCCGCACGCGCAAAAGCCTCCCGGGCCGAGACCGCCTGCCATTCCTTCCTCAGGGCCTCCCGGGCTGCCGAAAGGGCCCGCAGCCTCTGGCGGATATCCCGGTCGTCGAGCCGGAGCAGGACCTCTCCCCGGCTTACCCGGTCGCCCTCCGAGACCCTCACCTCCCTCACGAAACCGGCCACCTTCGAGGAGAGCCTGGCCCGCTGCCGGGCCTCCACCGTGGCCGGAAGTTCCCGGTAAAGGGACACCCTCTGAGGGGAAAGCGTATAAATCCTGGCCGAGAAGGTCCGGCCCTCGGGGGGGTGAAACTCCGGGGCCTCCTTTTTACAGGCGAAAAGCCCCAGCCCCACCAGGGCCAGGATCAGCCATTTAAGGTTTCTCATGGCAGGCCTCCGCAGGCATGGTCCTTCTTTCGTCCATGAGTCCGGCGGCGAACCTCAGGCCGCTTTCGGCCAGCCTCAGCCCGTAAATGGCCTCAAGACGCAGGAGACGGGCCCGCTTGAGGGCCGTCTCCGCGTCCTGGAGTTCCACCAGCAGGGCCAGCCCGGCCTGGTAACGCTGGCGGATGATTCTTAAGCCCTCCTCGGCCTGGGCCACCGCGCGTTCCGTAACCTGGTATTCCTTCCGCGCCGTGAGATAGCGGCTGTAAGCCTCCCGCACCTGGTGTTCCACCTCCCGTCGGTACTGGCGAAAGCGCTCCCGGGCCGCAAGCAGCTCCGCCCGGGAGCGGGCCAGGTGGGCCTTATCCTGCAAACCCCTGAAGAGATTGAAATTGAGCTCCGCCATGAGGGTATAGGCGTCTCCGTCGGCTCCGCCGCTCAGAGGGTCCTGGGCGTTCTTCTCGTAGATCCCCTTGAGATTGAGGGAGGGCAGGAACCGGAAACGGGCTTCCCGGACCGCAAGTTCCGCCAGCTTCACCCGATGGGCCTCCACCCTGAGGTCCGGACGGCGATTCAAAGCCGCACAGAGCCAGTTTTTAAGGGGCCCGGGGTCTCCGGGAAGTCCCTCCTCCGGCACGGGTTCCCAGCGGGTCTCAAGCGGCACCCCCATCACCAGGTTGAGAGCCGAGGCCGCCACCTCGGCCTGATGTCGGGCGGACGCCAGATCCTTTTCCTGCCGGGAAAGGAAGACCCGGGCTTCAAGGAGATCCGATTTGAGGGCCCGGCCGGCCCGGTAGCGACTCTCCGCCACCCGTAGGTTCTCCCGGGCCGTACGCACGGCCTCCTCCATGACCCGGACCCTCTCTAGGGCCAGAAGCCAGTTGAGATAGGCCCTCTCGGTCTCAAAAAGCACCCGCTGCTTTACGGCCTCAAGATAGTTTTCCGCCTGCGAGAGGGCGATCTTGGCTCGACGGTAGCCTATAATCTCCCGGCCCTGGTTGAAGATGGGCTGCGTTACCACGAACTG
This sequence comes from Thermodesulfatator sp., assembly GCA_027036915.1. GTDB lineage: Bacteria > Desulfobacterota > Thermodesulfobacteria > Thermodesulfobacteriales > Thermodesulfobacteriaceae > Thermosulfurimonas_A. Next base: position 2,077 of record JALWCD010000092.1, read on the forward strand.
GGTCTGCCAGTTGGTGTAGTCCACGGGATGGTTCAGGTGGTCCAGGAGGAAGTCCTCGGCCCGAAAGTTTTCCTGGGCCAGCTTGTAGCTGAAGACCTGCACCGGACTGTCCGTGCGGGCGTAGATCAGACGGAGATCCACCCGAGGCAGGAAGGCCCCGCGGGCCTCGGCTACGCCGCTTCTGGCCGCCTCCACCTCCGAACGGGCGGCCCGGAGGAGAGGATTTCCCGAAAGGGCCTTTTGCTGGGCCTGCTCAAGACTCAGGGGCTCGGCCCTCACCAGCACCGGCCAGAAGACCAGAATCAGCCCAAGGATGACCTTTCTCATATCCTCAACCCTCCCTCACACTATAAGCCCCCTTCTCCTTTTGGCAAGTCTTTAATGGCTCGCGATCTTTACCAACCTCGTTTTTTCTTTTCCTTACGCCCTTCTTTCCAGGGTATTTTCTTCTTTTTACCGTGGGTGATCTTGCGGTAGGGGAGTTCGGGAAGCTCGGTTTCGGGGCGGAAGGGGACGATGGGTTCGGGTTCCGGGGGTTCCTTGGGCCTGGGGGCGTAGCGGGCCCGGAATTTTTCGTCCACCCGGGGGCCGCGGAGGGCCTCCGGGGGCAGCCAGGAGGTCAGATAGAGCTTTTCTATGAAACGCAGAAAGACCGCACCCGAGTTCCGGGCCCTCACCGTATCCACTTCCACCAGGAGGGCCCCCCTGCGCCGGGCCAGGCGTTCGGCCAGCTCAAGCTCTGGGGTCATGAGGGCCGGCCGGGGCTGTTCCCAACCCTTCTCGGAGACCTGTATCCAGGCCCGGGGTTTTACCGGAAGATAGAGAAGCCGCGGGGGGCTTTCCTCGTAGAGGGGAGGCTCAAAGAAGACCTCCCGGGCCCGGACCAGCCCCTCCTCCCGCCGGTATTCGAAATCCTCCCGGGCGAAAACCTCGAGCAGGGTCTCGATCTCCCGCCGCCGTACGCCCCGGAAACCGTCCGTCTCGCTGATCGCCAGATGGAGGTCTTTGATCTTTACAAAACCCTCATCATCTGGTATGAGGCCGAACTCGTCAGGCCGATAGGCCAGAATGTAACGCAGGAGCTTGGTTAACCTTTCAGGAGACATTTTGACTTTTAAAGTTTAAGTGTTTATCTTTAAAAAAGGCTTGTCAAGCCCCGTCTTTTTTGTTATAAACTTAAAGTTCATACTCTCGTGTAAGGGTGGGTGAGGGTTTATGAGCACCAAGAAGGAGCTGGAGAAAAAGCTGCTTGAGATGGGGAAGGAGGGGGCCATCACTTATGAGGCCCTGAACGAGATCCTTCCTGAAAATTACGACGATCCCGAAAAGATAGAGGAGATCTTCGATTTTCTTTCCAGGAACAACATCGAAATCCTGGACGAGAAGCAGATCTACGAGAAGGAGGAATGGGTAGAGAAAGAGGCCCAGAAGAAGATTCAGGAGCTCTCCACCCTTTCGGAGAGCGAGCTTGAGCCTTCGGAGGAGGCCGAGACCACGGAATCCGAGGAGGTTACCAGCCTCTACCTCAAGGAAATGGGGAAGTATCCCCTGCTCACGCCGGAGCGGGAGGCCGAGCTTTCGAAGATCATCCGCGAGGGGTTTTACGCCATCGTGGAGGCCATCGAGAATCACCCTCTGGATCTCCCGGAGATCCTGGCCCTCAAGGCCGAGATCGCCCTCTGGCGCAAGCGGGATCCGGGGCTGAAACCCAAGAAGAGTCTTCTCAATTTTCTGGTGAAGTCCGCCAGGGAGCTCCGGCGGAAGTATCCGGAGGAAAAGGAGGTGGTCAGGCTTTACGAGCTGGTGGAGGCCAAGGCGGCCGAGATCGAGGCGGCCAAGGACGAGATGGTCAAGGCCAATCTCCGGCTGGTGGTCTCCATCGCCAAACGCTATATCGGTCAGGGACTGCCGCTTGCGGACCTCATTCAGGAGGGCAACCTGGGGCTCATGCGGGCGGTCTTTCGTTTCGATTATCGCAAGGGCAATAAGTTCAGTACCTACGCCTCCTGGTGGATCCGGCAGGCCATCACCCGGGCCATCCTGGACAAGACCCGGACCATCCGGCTTCCGGTGCACTTCCTTGAGCTTCGCAGTCAGTTCTTCAAGGCCTTCTACGAGCTGGTGAAGGAGCTAGGTCGGGAACCCACCCCGGCGGAACTCTCCGAGCGCACGGGCCTGCCGCGGGAAAAGATCCTGGCCATCTTCGAGGCCTCCAGAGAACCCGTATCCCTTGAGCTTCCCATTGGGGATGAGGACAGCACTCTGGGAGACTTCATCGAAAACAAGGACAGTCCCTCCCCCTACGAGGAGGTCAAGGACAAGGATCTTTCGGAAAAGATCCGGAATCTCCTCTCCACCCTCTCGCCCCGGGAGGAAAAGATCATCCGGCTGCGTTTCGGAATCGGGGAGGAGGGCGAGTATACCCTGGAGGAGATCGGCAAGCGTTTCGGGGTCTCCCGGGAGCGTATCCGTCAGATAGAAAAGAAGGCCCTGGCCCGTCTGCGCCAGATGACGGAGAAGGAAAACATCAAGTATCGGGAGAGGTAAATGAGAAGGACACTCTTTCTTTCCTGGTGGGCGGTCTTTTTTCTGCCCGGACTGGCCTTAGGGCTTAACTATACGGAACTTTACCCTTATTTTCCGGAGATTCCGGGTTTTAAGGCCGAGGCCCCCACGGGGATGACGGTGACCACCCCGGCCGGGGAGATGACCACGGTGGAAAGAACCTATCGCGCCGGGGAAAAGATCCTGCGGGCCCAGTTAATGGTGGGAGGGATGGCCCAGGGGGTATGGTATCCCCTCACCCTGCAGGTAAGTTACGATTCCCCGGAGGAAAAGCTCGAAAGCCTTACGGTGGAGGGGTTTCCGGCCAAGAGAATCACCCGCAAGAAGGAACAGGCCGGGACCCTGATCCTTCTTCTTTCTCCCAAGGGGGCCTTTCCGGTGGCCCTTTTCGTGCTTGAATGCCAGGGGCTTACGCCGGCCGAGGCCCAGAAACATCTCAAACACTTCAGACTCAAGGATCTTGCCCGGAGACTCAGTCTCTGAGGACCTCTGCCAGGTAATGTAGAAGTTCCCGGGGGTGCTGATAAGTCTCTTTCCGGGAGGCTATTTCGCCCAGATCCCGGTCTCTGACCTTAAGCCCTTTGAGTCTTTCGGCCACTTCGGGGGCCGCGGCCGGAAAGTGTAGCCCCTTGATCCGGGCCAGGACCTCGGCCGGCCAGCCCACGCCCAGAATCCGGGCCCCCTCTTCGATCACGCTGGAGAAGAAGATCAGGGCCTCCCGTCCCTCCTTGATCTCCCGGTAAGCCATTTTGGCCAGCCCCCCGGCGGTGTGGGCCTTGGGGGTCCTGTCCTGAAGTTCGCCCTCCAGTTTCATCCTGACGAGTTCGGGATCGGCTCGCAGGATGTTGCGCACCGTCTGGCGGGTGAGCCCCAAGAAGGCCGCAATCTCGTCCTCGGTCTTGAAGCCCTCCTCCGCAAGCACGATGGCGTAAGCGGCTTCCATGAGGCTAGTCACCCAGGTAAGGTTCCGGAGTTCGATGAGCTTTCGAGGCCCGCCCAGGATCTCCAGGGCCTTGAGAAAGACCCTCAGGGCCAGGGCGTCGAGGTCCCTTTCCCGAATCTCTTCCGCTCCGACAATGACCGGCATTTCGTCCACCCCCTCCGGCCTTCTCCTCACCGAGAGAGGCCGTTTTTTTAGAAGTTTCGTGGGACTCTCCGGAGTTAAAAGATAAGAATCTTCCGGTATAATGGAACCATGTTGCCCTACCCTCAAATTAATCCCGAGCTTTTCCGGATCGGGCCCCTGGCGGTGCGCTGGTACGGTCTCATGTATCTTCTGGGGTTTCTGGCGGCCTACTTTCTGGCCCGCAGACAGCTCCGCGAACGGGGCCATCCGGAACTGGTCAGGGTGCTGGAGGACGTGCTCTTCTGGGGCGGGCTTGGCCTCATCGTGGGGGCCCGGCTGGGACACGTGCTTTTTTACTATCCGGGCTACTATCTCAGGAAACCTCTGGAGATTCCGGCGGTCTGGCACGGAGGAATGTCCTTCCACGGAGGGCTCATCGGGGCGGTGCTGGCC
>JALWCD010000092.1:6170-10871 GCA_027036915.1 Thermodesulfatator sp.
CTGGCCGGCTGGCTTTACGCCCGGAAAAAGGGGCTCAATTTTTTCTGGTGGGCGGATCTGCTGGTGGTGACCGCTCCCATAGGCCTCGGTCTCGGTCGCCTGGGGAATTTTATCAATGGGGAGCTTTACGGCCGCCCCACAGAGGTTCCCTGGGCCATGATCTTTCCGGCCGGAGGGCCGGTGCCGAGACACCCCTCGCAACTCTACGAGGCCCTGGGCGAAGGACTTCTCCTTTTCCTTATCCTCTGGTCCCTGCGTAATCGTCCCTGGGCCCCGGGCCTTAAGCTGGCCCTTTTCCTGGTGCTTTACGGCGTGATCCGGTTTTGCCTGGAATTTTTCCGGGAGCCCGATCCGGGGGTCACTCTCTTTTTCGGCTGGATGACCCGGGGGCAATTTTTTTGTCTGCTGATGATCCTTGCGGGGGGACTACTTTTTCTCCTCCGGAGAGGGAGTCCCGAGAAGGGTCCCTACCTCCCGGGCTAGGTCCTTTATTCGCCGGAATTCTTTCATATACCTCTGGCGGTCGCCCCGGGCGATGATTTCCGAAAGTCTCCGGGCGGAACGCCAGAAAAGCTCCCGGGTTTCGTCTCCCAGGGGGTTATCGAACTGAATGGCGGTGTAAAGTTCGGGGTCCTGAAAAGCCAGCCGGGAGAAGATCTCGAGCTGGCGCCTGAAGCTCGGGGTGGAAAGGGCCACCACCTTGGACAACTCCAGACCGCTTCCAGTAAGGGTCTCGCCCAGGACCATGAGCCAGAAGTGGTTGAGCACCTGGACCAGGCTCATGATACGGTCGTGCTCCTCCGGGGAGACCGTAACGGTTCGGGCTCCATGGCTTTCCAAGAAAGCTTTGAACCAGCGGTACCAGTTCTGACCTCTGGCCGGGCAGAGGGCCACGGTTTGTCCGGCAAGACTTTTCTCGTAGGGCCCGAAAAGGGGGTGGGCCCCCACCACCTCACACCGGGTATGCTCGAGCATAAGGGCCACTTCCCGGGCCTTGAGCGAGCAGAGATCGATGAGCCCGGCGCTTTCGGACATCTCCGGCCCGATCTCACGGATGACCTCCGGAAAAACCTTCATGGGGACCGAGACCACCACCACTTCGCAACTTCGGGCCAGCTCCCGATTGCTGAGAGGGGTGGAGAGATCCGAAATTAACACCCGGTAGCCGGCCCCGGAAAAGACCCTCTCGAACCAGGCCCCCATCTTTCCGAGGCCGCCGATGATGCCGATGGCGGAGGGTTTCATTTAGCCGCGGTTTCGGTACAGGCGAGCTTCAGATCCCGACAGGCGGCCGGGGTGGTGAGGGGATACCAGCGCCGCCCGCGCGGCCCCAGGAAATACCAGCGACCTTCGCTTTCGCGCACCACCCGGGCTCCATGGTAGGCCTTGAGGAGCCGCACCTCCTCCAGCGAAAGCGTGCTCACCCGGGTGGACTCGGTCCTGACCCGCTCGGTAAGGTGGCCCACGGTGTAATAAAGGGCCAGTATCAGGACCCCACCGCAGAGCCAGCACCAGTTCTTACGCCAAAAGTCCCTCATCTTTCGCATCATCTGTTAACATAATAAGCGTGGTCGGGGCTGTCAAAGTGTATCACTACCGGGAAGTGGAAAGCACCATGGAGGAGGCCCGCCGGCTGGCCGAGGAGGGTTTTACCGGGGCGGTGGTGGCCGAAAGACAGACCCGCGGGCGTGGCCGTCGGGGGCGGGCCTGGCTTTCCCCCGAGGGCGGACTCTATCTCACCCTGGTGGTGCGTCCGTTCTGGCCTGCCGAAAGGCTGCCCCTGCTCTCCCTGGGCGCGGCCGTGGCGGTGGCTCGAACCCTTGAGGAACTTTACGGCCTTGCCGTGGCCCTCAAATGGCCAAACGACATCCTCTTTGAGGGGCGTAAACTGGGGGGGCTGCTTCTGGAAGCCTCTTTTCGCCAGGGGCGCCCGGTTTATGTCCTCATCGGCCTGGGGCTTAACCTCAACACCCCGGTTTCTCCCCTGGAACCCCGGGCCGTGGCCCTGTGCGAAATCCTGGGAAGGACCGTTGACCGGGACCGGCTCCTGGAGGTCCTCCTCAAGCGTATGGACGAATTCTTGAGGCTTTCCCCGGAAGAAATAAGGGCGGCCTGGACGGCCCGGGCGGAAACCATCGGGAAAAGGGTGCGGATCATCCTTCCCGAAGGGGAACTGGTGGGCCTGGCCCGGGGAGTGAGTGCGGAAGGGGCCCTCATCCTTGAAACCGAAAGGGGCCTGAGAGAGATCCTGGTGGGAGACTGCGTGCACCTCCGCCCTCTTTAACCACACTCCGAGTAACCGCAGCCGGCACAGAAGAAGCAGTTCTCCCGGGGCATGAGCCTTTCCCCGCAATCCGGACAGGCCTGATCCCGGGGAAGCCTGAGGACCTGCTCCGGGCGGGAACCGTAACGATAGACCGTAACCCCTTTCAGGCCCAGCTCGTAGGCCTTGAGATAAATGCGGGCCACCTCCTCCCTGGAGGCGGACTCCGGAAGATTGATGGTCTTGGAGACCGCGTTGTGGGTGTGGTGCTGAAAGGCGGCCTGGATTTCGAGGTGTCGGTCAGGTGAGATCTCGAAGGCCGTAAGAAAGACCCGGCGCAACTCCTCAGGAAGGCCGGGAATGCCGGAGAGATTGCCGGTCTCAAGCACCCGCTCTACTATGGATTCGACCTCCAGGCCCCCTTCCTTGAGGGCCTTAAGGAAACCCTCGTGGATCTCCACCCACTCCACACCCCCCAGGGCCCGGCGCCGGTAAGCCAGAGCAAAAAGGGGCTCTATCCCGGAGGAAGTGCCCGCGATGAGGGAAAGGGTGCCGGTGGGGGCGACGGTGGTGGTGGTGGCGTTGCGCAGGGCGGAAAACCCCTTGGCCTCCCAGAGGCTTCCGGGAAAGGCCGGGAAACTCCCCCGCTCTTCCCCGAGACGCTGGCTGGCGGCCACCGATTCCCGCTCGATGAAGGCCATGAGTTCTTTGGCCAGCCTCACGGCCTCCTCGGAATCGTAGGGGAGGCCGAGCTCGATGAGCATGTCCGCAAAGCCCATCACCCCGAGACCTATCTTCCGCGTGAGCCGGGTCATGCGGGCGATCCGGGGTAGCGGGAAGCGGTTGACCTCGATCACGTCGTCGAGAAAACGTACGGCCAGATGCACGGTCTTCCGGAGACGCCCGTAATCCACCCGGCCGTCCCTCACAAAACGGGAGAGGTTGATGGAGCCCAGGTTGCAGGATTCGTAGGGCAGAAGGGGTTGCTCCCCGCAGTTGTGGGCTATGAATCCGTTGGCATCAAAGGCGTTGACTCCCGGCACCCGACAGTCGAAAACTTCTTCTTCTCCGGCGGATACAATTTCCGTTATTTCTACCAAGAAGCGTTCCCGATTGAGAGCACGTTGATATCGGAGCAGAAGCTCTTTTAGGCGCCGGGCCTTATCCCGGTGGGCGAAACCGATAATTTCTTCGAAGCGTTTCAGGTTTTCTCCGGAGATAACCAGTTCATGATTGGCCCTGGTGAAATAAAGGGCCTTTCCTCCCCTGCCGTCTGGCAGGAACTGATGGCCTTCTTTTCGGCGATAGGTATAGATTTTCGAAAAGATGCCCAGACGAAGAAGCATCCGTTGCACGACCTGAAGCAATTCCGTATCAGATTGGGACAACCTTAGGCTTACGCCCTTTTTTTGATGGCCTTGCACGGAACCATCAGCGTCAAACAGGCCGCGCAAAAGTCCTCGATAGAACTCACTCGATGCTTTCTCCATGGAGGAAGTAATTTTTTTGTAACCGGGCTTAAGTCCCAGAGAATAGGCCAGATCCCTTAAGGCGGCGCTTGCTATTCGGTATTCTTTTCTTTCCGCGAGAAATTGCCACCCACGGAAATCCTTTCGGTGTGGAAGGGTCTGGATGGCTCTTAGGGCCTCTTCTAAAATTCCCTCTATTCCGTTGCCACCGTTGGCCCAGGCGGAAAGTACCGCTCTATCCTTCTTGAGGGTTCCGTCTCCAAGGAGTAGTCCTAAGAGATATCCCTCCTCAAAACTTCCGAATCCCGGCCAGGAAGCCCTTTCAAGATGGGCGTTTACCAAAAGACGATCTCCGGGACAAAGGTCCCGGGCCGGTATCCATTCGGTCTGGATGGAGTATCTCGTGAGGCGGGAGACTCGCAAAAGAAGATGATTTCCCGTAACCTTCAAACGAAAGCCTTCTCTGGTACGTATTTCCAGGACGGATCTTTTACCGGTGGGGAAAAATCCCTCCGGTGATAGGTGATCGGTTCCGTTCAGTCGGGCCCAAAAGGGTCGATCCAAGAGATCCTTTACCTGACGGGGCCCTTCGGAAGTCATGACCCAGGTGTCTTTCGTAACGCAGGGATTGGTGCTTTCGATCTCACCGAGGAGAGGGGTGGGGTTGGCCCGGTTGATGGTGTCGAGAAAGATCACCCCGGGGTCCCCGGTCTGCCAGGCGTTTTCCACCAGAAGATCGAAGAGCCTGCGGGCCTTTACCCGGCGGACCTCCCGGCCGGTGCGGGGATTTATCAGAGGGAAAAGGTCGTCCTTTCTAAGGGCCTCCATGAAGGCGTCGGTTACGGCCACCGAAAGGTTGAAGTTGGTAAGTTCTCCGGGCTGGTTTTTGATACGGATGAATTCCTCGATATCCGGATGATCTATCCGAAGGATGCCCATATTGGCGCCGCGACGTTTGCCCCCTTGCTT
>JALWCD010000093.1 GCA_027036915.1 Thermodesulfatator sp.
TCCTCACAGCCCTCGCAGAGGAAACAGGCCGTCTCGGCCGCGGTGTCCCCTCCGCCCACCACCAGGACTTTTCCTCCGGAGGGACACTCGCAGGGGGCCTCGAAGAACACCCGATCCCTTACCTCCTTGGGAATGGGGTAGTCTGGTTTGCGGGGTTTTCCGAAGATGCCGATGGCGATCACCACCAACGGAGCTTCGAGTACGAACTCGCTGCCCACCCGTAGCTGGTAACCTCCATCAACCCTCTGGATGGCGTTGACCTCGCTGCGGTAACGAATATCAAGCTCGTACTCCCGGATGTAATTTTCCATGCGCTTGAGAAAATCTTCCTTGGATTCGGTCTCAAAGGCGCAGACCCCCAGTGGTTCCACCACCATCTTCCGGTAGACGGCATCCACCCTTTTGCCCGGGCGATAGAGTCTCTGGATGGTGTCGCAGAAGGTTTCGGCTTTTTCGAAGATGACTACCGGCGAGATCCCCTGGCTTCGGGCCTCCACGCCGACCGCTATGCCGGCCGGCCCGGCCCCGACTACCGCAATCTTGGCCTTTTCCATCGCTAACCCCCCGCTCCCAATTTCCGGGGGGCTAGCTTAGCATATTCTTAACGCTTTTGAAAAGGGTTGACCGTGAGTACCGGGCAGGGAGCGGTTTTGACCACCTTTTCGGCCACGCTCCCGAAAAGGGCCTTCTCCAGGCCCTGGCGGCCGTGGGTTCCCATAATGATGAGATCGATATCCTTCTCGCGGGCCGCCTGGCAGATCTTCTCGGCCACCTCCCCACTTAAAATCAGGGGTTCCACTTCAGAAAGACCGGAGAGATTTTCCTCCAGAAAAGTTTCCATTCGTTTCTGGGCGCCTTCGAAGAGCTCCTTCTCCAGTTTTTCAAGGGCCGCATGGGGAACGTAAAAACCGGCGTAGCGCATGAGATCCTCCACCACAAAGACCACGTAGAGCTTGGCCCCGAATTTCTCCGCAAGAAGACGGGCATAGGGAACCACTTTTTCCGAAGCCTCCGTAAAATCTACCGGAAAAAGAATGTTTTTGATTTCAGGCATGGACAACCCCCCTCTTTAAATTTAGACTATGACTATTTCATTATAGCAAAGGTGGTCTCCAGATGATAGATCTCCATACCCATTCTACGGCCTCGGACGGGACTTATTCACCCTCCGAACTGGTCGCCCTGGCCCGGGAGGTCGGGCTTTACGCCCTGGCCTTAACGGATCATGACACGGTGGAGGGGCTGGCGGAGGCTTCCGCCGCGGCCGAAAGACTCGGGGTGCGTCTGGTCCCCGGGGTGGAGATAAGCGTAAAGTTCGAGGGGCCCGGGCACTGCCATATCCTGGGCTATTTCGTGGACCCGGCCTCGAGAGTCCTTCGCGAGACCCTGGCCCTTCTTAAAAAAGCCCGTTCGGAGCGCAATCTCCGCATGGTGGAGAAACTCCAGGCCCTGGGGGTGGAGATCACGCTGGAGGAGGTCATGGCCCGGGCCGGCGGGGGGGAGGTCGGGCGTCCCCATTTCGCCGCTCTGCTGGTGGAAAAGGGGGTGGTGCGGAGTCCGGAGGAGGCCTTCGAGAGGTATCTCAAGAAAGGGGCTCCGGCCTATGTGCCCAAGGCCCGCCTGTCCCCGGAGGAGGCCTTCTCCGCCATTTTCGAGGCCGGGGGGCTTCCGGTCCTGGCTCATCCCGTCCACCTGCGTCTGCCTCCGGAAGAACTCGCCGGCTACGTGGCCCGACTCAAAGCCTTCGGTCTTTCCGGCATCGAGGCCTACTATACGGACCATACTCCGGAATTCACCGCCTTCTGCCTGGAGCTTGCCCGGCGTTACGATCTGGTCCCCACCGGAGGGAGCGACTTCCACGGGCGCAACAAGCCGGACATCAAACTCGGCCGGGGATTTGGGAACCTGAGGGTGCCGGACGAATGCTATCACGAACTGCTCGCCCGCTGGCAGGCCCGGAACTCAGGCTGACTCCAGCAGACGCAAAAGGGCCCGCCTTTCGGACTCCGTAAGGGGCCGTATTTCTCCGGGTTTGAGATTCCCTAGTTTTAGGGGCCCGAACTGGATCCTTACCAAACGTTTGACCCGGGACCCTGCAGCGGCGAAGATCTTCCGGACCTCCCTTTTGCGACCTTCGTGAAGCCTCACCTCGTAGACGATTTCCCGCCGGCTGCGACGGATCAACCTTATTTCGTCCGGAAAGACCCGTCGGCCCTCGATTTCGAGCCCCTCCCGGAGGATCCGTTCCAGGAGATCCTCCCTCGGGGGCCGGATAAGCCACACCCGGTAGAGCCGTGGGATTTCGTAACGGGGGTGGAGTAGTTTCTGGGCCAGCTCCCCGTCGTTGGTGAGGAGGAGAAGACCCTCGGAGTCCCGATCCAGGCGTCCCACCGGGAAGACCCCCGGGGGAAGTCCCCGCAGGAAGCGGGCGATGGTGGGGCGCCCGTGCGGGTCGGAAAGGGCCGTAAGATAGCCCGGGGGCTTGTAGAAAAGATAATAAACCCGTTCGGGTAGCCTGACCCGCTTCCCGTCCACCTCTATTCGATCCCGTTCAGGGTCGACCAGGGTGGCCACTTCGGTCACGAGCTGGCCGTTCACCCTCACCCTTCCGCTGCGGATCAGGACTTCGGCCTTGCGCCGGGAGGCCACCCCCGCCCGGGCCAGAAACCGGGCCAGCCTCATTTTCACCCCGTTTTTCTCCCTCAGACCCATGTTAATATTGGACTCACACTATCAGGTAAGCAGGGGCTCGAAAAGCATGCCGGATATGGAGAACCTTTTTGAACCCCTGGCCGAGACGGCCCGTCGTCTGGGGGGCTGGGCCGAACTCTGGGGGGAGGTCACGGAAGGCCTTTCGGTTGAGCGACGCGACCGCAGGCTGCACGCCGTGGAACCCTATCGCGAGATCGTGCTGGCCGTGCGGGTCATACACCGGGGGAGGACGGGGCTCGCTTACACTACCAGGGCCGAACCCGAAGCCGTGCGGGAAGCGGCCGAACAGGCCCGGGAACTGGCCCTTTTTTCCGAGGAGGAGGGCTTTATCCCGGAGCCGGCGCCTCTCCCGGAGCTTGCGGAAAACCGGGTGGTACGTTTCTCCCCGGAGGAGCTTCTCCGGCGGCTGGAGGAGGCCGAGACCGCGGCCCTGAGCTTTGACTCCCGGGTGCACCGTATCGAACGCTCGGCTCTGACCTGGAGCGAGACGCGTTATTTCATCTTTCAGACCGAGGGCCTCAGGGCGAGCTACCGCCGGGGGAGCTACACCTTCCTGATCTCTCTTACCGCCCGGGAGGGCGAAGAAGAGCGTTCGGCCTGGGAATGGCGGGAGGCCCCTAAACTTGAGGCCCTCGATCTGGCCGAACTTTCCCGCCATTC
>JALWCD010000094.1 GCA_027036915.1 Thermodesulfatator sp.
GTATGCTCTGGTTCTGGCTGGCCCTTTCAGCCGCTTTTTTTGTAGCCCTGGGCGACGCCCTGAACAAGAGATTCTTCGCCCGGGACGGCATGGTCCTCATGGCCATCGCCCGCACCCTGGGGCCCTTACCGTTTCTGGTGGTTTTCTTACTGGCAAGTTTTCCTCCGGAGGAGTTCATGGCCCGCACCCTCTCCGCCCTTCAAAATCCGGCCTTTCTCAAGACCGTGGGCCTGCTGCTGCCGCTTGAGACCCTGGCCCTCCTCCTTTACATGGAAGCCATCCGCATCTCTCCCCTTTCGCTCACCCTGCCGCTTCTTTCCTTCACCCCGGTCTTTATCATCCTCACCGGCTACCTGATTCTGGGGGAGAGGCCTTCCTGGCAGGGGGTAAGCGGTATCCTCCTGGTGGTGGCCGGAGGTTATCTTCTGCACTGGCCTGCGATCTCCCAGGGCCTCCTGGCCCCCTTTCGGGCCCTTTTCCGGAAAAAAGGCTCCCTCCTCATGTTAGGGGTGGCCCTGATCTATGCCGTAACCTCCGTGCTGGGGAAAAAGGCCATCCTCCTTTCGGAGCCTCTCTGGTTCGCCGGCACCTATTTCGTTATTCTGGGGCTTTTCGTGCCCTCCGTTCTGGGGCTCTTTTTCAGGCCCCCTCTCGGCCGTTTCCTGCGTCTCCGTCCCCACGGGATCCTCCTCTTGGGGTTGACCCAGGCCCTCATGGTGATCGCCCACATGAAGGCCATCAGTCTGGCCCCGGCCGCCTACATGATCGCGGTCAAACGGACAAGCATCCTCTTCGGTATCCTTTTCGGAGGGGCCTTCTTCAGGGAGACGCACCTCCGGGTGCGTTTACTGGCCGCCTCCGTCATGCTGGCCGGTGTGGCACTTCTGGCTACGGCTTAAAGCGGGGCTCTATGCCTGAAGATCCCGAAGCGGGCAGGGGGCCTCGCAGCGGAGCTTTCTGGCCCGGCAGAAGTGTTTCCCGCAGGCCACCAGCAGGGCGTGATATTCGTTGAAGAGTTCAACCTCCAAAGGCATATTTTCCATGAAAAGTTCCTGGATCTCGTGGTAATCGGCCTCCTCGGTCACCAGTCCGTGGCGCAGGAGTATGCGCCGGGTGTAGGCGTCCACCACGAAGACCGGACGCTCCAGGGCGTAAAGCAGTATGCTGTCCGCGGTCTCGGGCCCGATTCCCGGAAGACTCAAAAGCTCCCGGCGGAGTTCCTCGGTCTCCTTTTCGGAAAGGTTTTCGAGCCCTCCCCCGTAATTTTCCACCAGCCAGCGCACGAAGGCCTTAAGCCTCCGGGCCTTGACCCGAAAGTACCCCGCGGGCCGGATCAGCGCGGCCAGAAGATCTTCCGGAAGTTCGTAGAGGACCTGCGGGGAGAGCAGGTCCCGGGCCTTAAGATTCTCGATGGCCCTTTCCACGTTGCGCCAGTTGGTGTTCTGGGTGAGGATGGCCCCCACGCAGACCTCAAAGGGGGTCTCCGCAGGCCACCAGTGCTGGGGGCCGAAGTGCCGGTAGAGGCGGCGGTAAATCTCCTCCAGGATTCCGGCGTAGTAACTACTCATCCGACAGACGGAAAGCTCTCGAACCGCGCGGGGTGTCCACCACCAGATAACCCTGTCGCCGAAGTTCCTCACGCAGGCGATCGGCCTTCTCGTAGGCCCCAGTCTTCCGAGCGGCTTCCCTTTCCGCAAGGATCCTGGCGATCTCTTCGTCCCGGGCCTCTTCCGGAAAGACCAGCACCTCTAGGATCCGGTTTACATTCTCCAGAGTCGAAAGGGCCTCTTCCCTGAGCGTCGGCGGAAGCCCCCTTTCCACCACCAAGGGATACCAGCGGCGCGAGAAACGAAAGAGCTCGGCCAGCACCTGGGGCACGTTAAGATCGTCGTTCATGGCGGCTTCAAAGCCCTCGGTGAGGGCCCTCAGAGCCTCCTCGGCCTCCTCGGATGGAGGGCCTTCCGGGGCGGTCCGCAGAAGGGCGCAGAAAAGGATCAGGTTCGAGAGGGCCTTCCGGGCCTCGGAGAGGGCCTGCCAGCTGAAGTTGAGGGGCTTGCGATAATGGGTACGCAGGAGGAAAAAGCGTATCTCACGGCCGGAAAAACCGGCCCGGCGCAGATCCGCCAGGGTAACCTCGTTTCCGGCCGAAACCGACATCTTGCGCCCTTCAACCAGGACCAGGGCCGAGTGTAACCAGTAGCGGCAGAGTTCCTGGCCCGTGAGGGCCTTGGCAATGGCCCGTTCGTTTTCGTGATGCGGAAAAAGGAGATCGGTGCCGCTGGTGTGAATGTCGAAGGTCTCACCGAGATATTTGAAGGCCAGGGCCGCACACTGGATGTGCCAGCCGGGACGGACCTTACCCCATTCGGTATCCACGAAATAGCCCTGTTTGAGCTCCTGAATGGTGACCCTCTTGAAAAGGGTAAAGTCGGCCGGGGCGTCCTTTTCGTATTCGTCCAGATCCACCGTGGCTCCGGGTTTGAGACCTGCGGGATCCACACCGGAAAGGCGTCCGTAATCCGGAAGCTTGGAGACGTCAAAATAGACCGAGGAATACTTCTCGTAGGCCAGGCCCTTTTCCAGGAGTCGGCGGGTAAGGGCCAGCATGTCCTCCAGGTGTTCGCTCACCCGGGGATAGTGAGTGGCCGGTTTTATCCGGAGAAAGGCCAGGTCTTCGAAAAACTCCCGGGCCAGTTCCTCAGTAAGTTCCCTGAGGGGTCGGCCGGAGGCCTCCGCCGCGGCCAGGGTCTTGTCGTCGAAATCGGTAAGATTGACCACGTGCGTGACCTCGAACCCCCGGGCCTCCAGCCAGCGGCGCAGAACGTCCGCGGTAAGCATCCTCCGGTAAAGTCCGAGGTGTGGCCGACGGTTGAGGGTGGGGCCACAGGTGTAGATACGGACCTTTCCGGCCTCCAGAGGCTCGAAGACCTCCTTTTTGCCGGTGAGGGTGTTGGTAATCCGGAAATCCTCCCGCCTGGGAGGCGCGGGAAAGACCCAGAGGGGCGTAGAGAGGTAACGTTCCCCGCCGTCGGGGAAGATGACCACGATGAGGCCCTGCTCTATCTCCCGGGCCACCCTGAGCGCCCCGGCCAGGGCCGCCCCGGAACTCATGCCGACAAAAATCCCTTCCTCCCGGGCCAGCCGTCGGGCCAGCTCATAGGCTTCCTCATCGTCCACGTTGACCACCGCATGCGGTAGCTTGCGGTCGTAAATCCCCGGGGGATAGGACTCTTTCATGTTCTTGAGCCCCTGAATTTTGTGCCCCGGAACAGGCTCCACCCCGATGACCCTCACGCCGGGGGCCTTTTCCCGAAAATAGCGGGCCAGCCCCATGAGCGTCCCGGTGGTGCCCATGGAGGCCACCACATGCGTAACCCGGCCCTCGGTGTCCCGCCAGATCTCCGGACCGGTGGTCCGATAATGCATCTGCCAGTTGGCCGGATTGTTGAACTGATCGGGATTGTAATATTTGTCCGGATATCGGCGTACCAGTTCGTAGATGGCCTCGATGGCCCCGTCGGTGCTCTTTTCCGCGGGCGTGAGCAGGATCTCCGCCCCGTAGGCCTGCATGATCTTACGCCGTTCAACGGAGGCCGACTCCGGCATGGCGATAAGACACCGGTAGCCCTTGACCGCACAGACCATGGCCAGCCCGATACCCGTGTTGCCGCTTGAGGCCTCGGCCACGATCTTTCCGGGGGTAAGAAGACCCTTCTCCTCGGCGTCCTCTATCATGGAAAGAGCAATCCGATCCTTGACCGACCCCCCGGGATTGAAGCTTTCCAGTTTGGCCCAGATCTCCACCCCGGGTTTGACCCTTATCCGCCGGAGCTTGACCAGAGGGGTGTTACCGATGAGGGCCAGTATATGCGGCTGGGCTTTGCGAAAAGGTTCCATGTTTTAAAATTTCTAACATGAAAATCTTCATCCGCCTACTGGCAGCCTTAATCCTCCTCTGTCCCCGCGGAGTCTTCGGGCTCGACCGTTTCGTGGTCTCCGAGGGCCAGAGCGTTTTCGGAGAAATCTTCTACCACACCCTCTCGGCCAACGAAACACTCCTGGACGTGGCCCGGGCCTACGACCAGGGTTACAACCAGATCGTCCTGGCCAACCCCGGGCTCGATCCCTGGCTCCCCCCGGAGGGCCATCCGGTCCTCATCCCCAAAAAATTTGTTCTTCCGGAAGGACCCCATACCGGGATCCTGATCAACCTTCCGGAGATGCGGCTTTATTATTTTCGAACCGAAGGACGGTCTCTCACGGTCTATACCGCCCCCATAGGGGTCGGGACCGAGGGTAAGCTCACCACCGAAGGGGTCTACACCGTCTACCGCAAAAAGGAACGCCCCTACTGGCACGTGCCTCCCTCCATTCGCGAGGAAGACCCCAGCCTTCCGGAGGTGGTGCCTCCGGGCCCGGAAAACCCCCTGGGGAATTACGCCCTTTATCTCTCGCGCGGGGCCTATGCCATCCACGGCACCAATAAACCCTGGGGCATCGGCCGTCGGGTAAGCCACGGTTGCATCCGACTCTACCCGGAAGACATCGAAGCCCTTTTTCCCCTTGTGCCGGTGGGCACACCGGTAAGGGTGCTGTATCAACCGGTCAAACTGGGTTTAAAAGGAGACCGGGTCTATCTCCAGGTTTTTCCGGACATTGAAGGAAGAGTCTCCGAGCCCATGCTTCAGGTTATAAAAATGGCTTCCCGGCTTGAAAGAGAGACCGGTTACAACATCTCTTTAGATCTCTTTCGGGTAAGAAAGGCCTTAAAAAATCCTAACGGGGTCCCTCAGGTTGTAGGGCGCGTAAAGTGAGAGGGACCCCGAAGGAGTTCTATTTACGCAGGGATTTTTCAAAGATCCTTTCCATCTTGGCCGCAGCCGCACTGGCCTTTTCCGCAGCCTGAGCCGCACGGGTGGCGGCGGCATCGGCCCGCTGGGCCGCCAGGGCCGCCTGTCTGGCCGCGGCCTCGATACGAGCCAGCTCGGCCTCCACCTGAGCCTGGGCCTTCTTAGCCTCCTCGGCCGCCGCCTGGGCCTGTTTCGAGGCTTCGATGGCCTGCTGAAGCAGGGCCTTATCTTCCTTGCTCAGGCCACATCCTACGGGTACGACCAGCATGGAGGCCAGGCCTACCATGACCAGACCTTTCTTGAGCCTTTCCAGCATTCCAGACCCCTCCTTTTTCCGGGATTATCTTTTAAATAACCTCACAAATTTCTCCGAATGTCAAGGGTCAAAAGGACCTCGGCCAGCTTTAAATCCTCGGGATAGGTGATCTTGAAATTCAGGGGATCTCCGGGAACCACGCAGACCGGGAAACCCGCGGCCTCAAGAAGAGCGGCCTCGTCCGTAAATTCACGCTCTCCGGCCTTTCGATAGGCCTCCTCAAGCCAGGCCCTGCGGGCCCCCTGAGGGGTCTGGGCCAGCCAGAGCCCCTCCCGGGGGATGGTTCTTTCGACCCGGCCGGATCTTACCAGCTTGACCGTATCCCTCACCGGAACCGCACAAAGGGCTGCCCCTTCCCGCTCCAGAGTCCTGAGAAGTTGCGAAACCAGAGTATGCGAGACCAGGGGCCTTGCGGCGTCGTGGACCAGAACCAGTTCCACCCCGGGAGAAAGATTTTCCAGGGCGCGTTTTACCGAGGCCTGCCTGGTGTTCCCCCCGGAAACCACCCTGGCCACCTTTCGAAAACCCCGACGTCTGAGGGAGGAGGCCACCTCTTCTTCCCAGCCCGGGGGGACCGCGATGACGATCTCCGAGATACCGGGATGAGACTCGAAGACCGAAAGGGTATGGATGAAAACCGGCGCCCCGGCAAGTTTCAGGAACTGCTTGGGGATCTCGCTTCCCACCCGTTCTCCCCGGCCGGCCGCGGCCAGGATCACACCGGTCTTAACCATTTCTGGCCCTCGTGGCCCTCTGGTGTGCCCGTCTCAGAGGTTCGGGAAGACGATACCCCCGGCAGGCCTCAAGAACCAGGTCTACCGCCTCTTCCACCGTAAGACCGTACCCCGGGGAGACGTAAACCGGTTTTACCCCCCGCCTGGTCCTCACGGCGTATCCCACCACCTCTCGCCCGAGAAAGATGGGCGACCGGTCCCCGGGCCTTTCCCCGGGAGGCTCAAAGTCTCTGAGCAGGGGTTTTTTGGCACACCCTATGGTGGGGCGTCTGAGCTCCACCCCCAGATGGACCGCCAGGCCGCATTTCCGGGGATGTGCCAGCCCCTGACCATCCACGAAGATGAGATCCGGTTGCCGGCGCAAGCGTTTCAGGACCTCCTTTATAAGGGGAACCTCTCGGAAAGAGAGATAGCCCGGAAGATAGGGGAAGCTCACCGGAAGCTCAAGGGTCTTTTCTTCCAGGACCTCAAGTCCCGGCCAGCTCAGGACCACCACCGCGGGATACGCCCGGGCCCCTCCGGGCTCGTAGGCCACGTCCACCCCGGCCACCGTCCCGGGCCGGCGTCCCAGCGGGCCGTAAAAGGCCTGACGGGCTAGTTCCTCCTGAAGCTCCCGAAGCCGATGAAGTTCCGGGACGGCCATCTCCTAGAGTCCCCGTTCCTTCAGAGCCGAAATGAGCTTGGCGTAGATCTTCCCGAAAGAGGCGCTCGACATGAAAAGGATCAGATCCCCCGGAGCGGCCTCGGCGGCCATCGACTCCGCCAGATTCTCGTTCCCCACTTCACAGACCGTCCCCTTTCCGGAGACCTCCCGGGACAGAGCCGCAAGATCGAGCCTTTCCTCCTCCGGAATCTTATCCAGCCCCGGAGGGATTTTGAGCCACACCCGATCGGCCCCGGAGAGGACCTGCGCATAGGCCGCGGCAAAAACCTTCCGGCGGCTGGTATTGGTCCGGGGTTCAAAACAGAGAAGGACTCGAGAGGGGCGAAAAGCGGCCCTGAGGGCCGAAAGCGTCACCCCCACCGCCGTAGGATGATGAGCGAAATCGTCTATCACCAGGACCCTGTCCCGATAAAGGACCTCCTGACGTCGGGCCACCCCGGGAAAATTCGAGAGGGCTTCGCGGAGGCGTTCGGCCTCAAAGCCCAGCTCCCGCAGAAGGGCCCATACCCCCAGGGCGTTGAGGGCGTTGTGTTCCCCGAAAAGGGGAATATGAAAGGAGAACGGGCCTTCCGGGCTTCTGAGCCTTACGGTGGTGCCCTGGGGGGAAAATACCGCCTTTTCCAGGCGATAGGTGCTTTCCGGACTCCGGCCGTAGGAAATCTTCCAGGCGGAGGTTCTTTCGGCCACTTCTCTGGCTCCGGGATCATCCGCACAGAAGATAAGAAGGCCCTCCCGGGGCAGAAGGCTCACGAACCTCTCAAAGGCCTCCCGAAGGCTTTCATAATCCGGATAAATGTCCGCATGGTCATATTCCACCGAGGTAAGGATGGCGGCCCAGGGCCGGTAATGCCAGAACTTGGGACTTTTGTCGAAAAAGGCCGTGTCGTATTCATCTCCTTCGAGGACCACAAAGTCCCCTCTCCCCCAGCCGAAATTGCGTCCCCGGTCCCGTAGAAGCCCTCCCAGGAGATAAGCGGGCTCGGCCCCCAGACCTTCCAGGGCATGAGCCAGCAGGGCGGAGGTGGTGGTTTTGCCATGGGTTCCGGCCACCACCAGAGATTTACGGCCGGGGAGTATCCATTCGGAAAGGGCCGAAGGCAAAGAGTAGAGAGGCAGCCCCAGGGCTCTGGCCTTCCGGACCTCGGGATTGTCCGCCCGCACGGCGTTCCCCACCACCACGGCTGCGGGAGAAAGTCTCTCCAGATTCCCGGGACGGTAACCGATCAGGGGCTCGATACCCAGGGCCCTTAACACCTGGCTGGCCGGGGGATAAGGCGGGGAGCCCTCGCTTCCCGTGACCTCAAAGCCCCGGGCCTTCAGAAGCCCGGCCAGGGCCGTCATGCCGATCCCGCCTATGCCGATGATATGGATCCGGGACATTAAGCTCCTATGGTAAAGGCCTGATGGGCAAAGGCAAGGGCCTCGGCATAGATTTCCGGAAGAGAATTTTCGGTCGGAAGCCCCAGCCGGGGCAGCAACCTCTTCAGGGTTTCCCATTGTCCGCTCTCGTAAGCCCGGATCACTTCCAGCAGAGAGGTAAAGGGACCGGGCCGGCCAAGGAGGGCCGCTTTCACCTCCTCGTCCAGAGGAAGGTCCCGCAGTACGGTATGCATGGGCTGATCCAGCATGGCTTCCAGAAGGGAAAACAACCCCACGATGAAGGCGTCCTCGCTTCTTTCACCCAGGCCCGTCCGCTGGGCCAGAAGTTCCATGAACCGGGCGCGCACCATGGAATTAATGATAAGTTCCGGGGGACGATCCGCGGCCATGAGATGCAGGGCCACCAGGGAGGCCCACTTTCGCAGCCCCTGATAACCCAGAAGAACCGCCGCGTGCCGGATGGAATTTATTTTGGAGACAAAACCGAAAAAGGCCGAATTGATATACTTTAGAAGTTTGAGGGCCAGGGCGGGATCGGAATTGATGACCTTGATCACTTCCTCCAGTTTGTCCTGAGCGGAATAGAGAAACTTGATCAGGCGAAGGTAGTGGGCCTTGACCACCGGAATCTCCTGAGTGGAAAGCACCTTGGGACGCGCAAAGAAAAAGCCCTGAAAATATTTGAACCCCAGGGCTCTGGCCCTCTCGAGTTCTTCCTGGGTCTCCACCTTCTCCGCCACCAGCCAGAAATCTCCCTTAAGTTCCTGACTCAAGTGCTCTATCTCCTCCGGAGGAGTGGCCTGAAAATCTATCTTCACGTAATCGGCGTAAGGCAGAAGAGAGACCAGGGGAGAATGGGCCCTGAAATCGTCAAGGGCTATGGCATAGCCTTTCTTCTTGAGATTTCTCAAAATGGGAAGCAGTTCCTGCGGTGCGGAAATTCGTTCCAGGATCTCGATAACCAGCTTCTGAGGGCTGAAAAGATAAGGGATACCCGCTCGCAGGAGGTTGGCCGTGAAGTTCACAAAGACTTTTCGTCCGAAGGCAATATTTTCCAGACCGAAATGGAGAAAAGCGTGTACCAGGACCCGCTTGGAGGCCAGGTCTTCCTTGTGATCCTCGGGAACAAAGTAGTTTTCCAGATTCTCCCGGTAAAGCAATTCGTAGGCGTGTGTACGCCCCTTACGATCCAGAATGGGTTGGCGGGCTACATAAACCCGTTGAAAACTAAGAGCATTCATTCATCTCGCTCACGTGCTATAGTTAAAGAATAATTAAATTTGGTTTCAGAAGCAAGAAACACATGCGCACCGGTCTGGGCTTCGATCTTCACCGCCTGGTCGAGGGACGAAGGCTTGTGCTTTGCGGCCTGGAGATCCCTTTCGAAAAGGGGCTCCTGGGGCATTCGGATGCGGACGTGGCCCTGCACGCCTTAACCGATGCCATTCTGGGAGCCGCCGGACTTCCGGATCTGGGCTCACTCTTTCCGGACACCGATCCGCGTTTTAAGGACGCCCCCAGCTCGCTCTTTCTCCGGGAGGCCCTCCGCCTGATCTCCGAGAAGGGGCTTTCAGTCCATCAGGTGGATCTGGTGCTGATCCTTGACCAACCCAAACTCGCCCCTTATCGGGAAAAATTACGGGAGAACCTGGCCCGTCTCCTGGGAATCCCCCCGGACCGGGTGGGTCTTAAGGCCAAGACCACCGAGGGGCTGGGCTTCGCGGGCGGCGAGGCCGTGGCCGCCTGGGCGGTGGCCGTACTGGCGGAAGATGGAGCTTAGCCCGGAAAGAATTCGCGGAATACCCGAGGCCCCGGGGGTGTATATCTTCCGGGACGGACGGGGGGCCGTACTTTACGTGGGCAAGGCCAAGAATCTGCGACGGCGCCTGGCCTCCTATCTCACACCGGCCACCCCCAAGATCCGCAATCTTATCGCCCGGGCCGAGAAGCTCGAGACCCTTATCACACGCAACGAAAAGGAAGCCCTGATCCTGGAGGCCAACCTTATCAAAAAACATCGCCCCCGCTACAATGTCCTCCTCCGGGACGACAAGGCCTATCCCCTGATCAGGATTTCACTGGCGGATAAGTTTCCGCGGCTTACCGTGGTGCGGCGCAAGCGTCGGGGGGATCGAGCCCTATACTTCGGCCCCTACCCTTCCGCCGGAGCCGTACGGGAGACGGTCAAGATCCTCACGCGATTTTTCCCCCTGCGCCGATGCACGAACGCCGAAATGCGCCGGCGCACCCGGCCCTGTCTTTATCATCAGATCGGTAAGTGTCCGGCCCCCTGTGTGGGACTGATCAGCCCCGAGAGCTATCAGCGGATCGTGGATCAGGCGGTGGCCTTTCTGGAAGGACGGGGAGAGGCCCTCCTCCGGAAACTTCGGGAAGAGATGGAGGCCGCCGCCGAAAGACTCGAATTCGAGCGGGCCGCCAGACTGCGAGACCGCCTTCGGGCCCTGGAAAAGATCCTGGAGGCTCAGGCGGTGGTCCTCCCCGAGGAAAGGGATCTGGATCTCTTCGCCCTGGCCCGCCAAGGCGAGTTCGTCTCCGGAGCCGTGCTTTTCATAAGGAAAGGAAAACTCCTGGGCTACAAGCTCTTTCACCTCCGAGGGGTTCCCGAGGAAGACCCCTGGGCCCCCCTTCTCGAGCAGTTTTACGACGAGGGCAAGCTCATCCCGGAAACCGTGGTCCTGCCCGAGGAACCGGAGGAAAAGGAGCTTCTTGAAGATTGGCTCAGCGATCTGCGCGGGGAGGCGGTAAAAATTGCAAGACCGGAGGGCGAGGCCCTCCAGGGACTTTATGAAACCGCCCTTCGCAACGCCAGGGAAGCCCTGCGCTCGAGGCTCAGAGGGGAGCGG
>JALWCD010000095.1 GCA_027036915.1 Thermodesulfatator sp.
TCTGGAAAAGTACGCCGTAAGGGTGGGAGGGGGCCACAATCACCGTTTTGGTCTCTCTGAGGGGCTTCTCATAAAAGACAACCACATTCTGGCCTGCGGTGGGGTGGAGGCGGCCGTAAGAAGAGCCAGGGCCTCGGCTCCCCATGTCTTTCGAGTAGAGGTTGAGGTGCGAAACCTGGAGGAACTGCGGGAGGCCCTTTCCTCGGGGGCGGAGGTGATCCTGCTTGATAATTTTGATCCCGTGGAACTCCGGGAAGCGGTGAAACTGGCCCGCAACCTCAAACCGGAGGTCGTCCTTGAGGCCTCGGGAGGGGTCACGCTTGAGAACGTGAGGGCCGTGGCCGAGACCGGTGTGGATCTCATCTCTGTGGGCCGGCTCACTCATTCAGCCCGAGCCGTGGACATTCACCTGAAACTGGTCGAGATTTTCAATCAAAATTGAAAAATTTCACTTCCTATTGTCCCTCCGGGAAAGCCCGTTTATAGTTTGTTGGAAATAGTCCCAGGAGGAGGCTTCTATGGCGCTTGATGAGGTGAAAATTACACAGGCTATTGTGGAAAGATTTACCGAAAAACTCAAGAAAGCCCTTGACCTTGACGTGGCCATTGTAGGGGCCGGCCCGTCGGGCCTTACGGCGGCCTACAAACTGGCCAGGGAGGGCTTCAGGGTAGCGGTCTTCGAGCGGAAACTCTCCATCGGAGGCGGAATGTGGGGCGGGGGCATGATGTTCAACGAGGTGGTGGTTCAGGAAGAGGGGGCCCGGCTTCTTCAGGAGGTCGGGGTTACGGTCCACCACTGGCGGGAGAATTACTACACCGCAGACTCCGTGGAAGCCGTCTGTGCTCTGGGATATGCGGCTCGCAGGGCCGGAGCTTATATCTTTAATCTTATCAGCGTGGAAGACGTGATGGTCAGGGAAGACCGGGTGGTGGGCCTGGTCATCAACTGGACCGCGGTGGAAATGGGCGGACTCCACGTAGATCCCCTGGCGGTAAGGGCCAAGTATGTTGTCGAATCCACCGGCCACGAGCTCTCCGTGCTGCACGTGATGCAGAAAAAGATGGGAGTTAAACTCATGACCCCCAGCGGTCAGATCGAGGGAGAACGGTCTCTCTGGGCCGAGGTGGCGGAAACCACCACCCTGGAAAACACACGAGAGGACAAAACCGGGGACATCGTGGCCGGCATGGCGGACAACGCCACCTTCGGGTCCTTTCGCATGGGGCCCATCTTCGGAGGGATGCTTCTTTCCGGAGAAAAGGTAGCCCGGGAGATTGCTAAAAGGTTGCGAGAGAGCGAATAAAAAAAGGGCGGGGATACCCCCGCCCCGTGTCCTTACTTCTTAAGGGAAGGCCTCTTAAGCCCCGAAGGCCTTTTCAAGCGGGGGTACCACCTGTTTCTTACGACTCATCACCCCATCGAGCCAGACGCTCTTGCCCTCGAGTTTCTTCCCGAAGGCCTTCTCGATGACCGAAGGATCGTCGGTCACCACCAGGAGCTCCGTGCCTTCCTTCATGATGTCGGTCAGCATGAGGACGATGGTGTGGTAGCCGCCCTCGGCTTTGACCTTCTGCATCTCGTCGTAGATGGCGTCTTTGACCTCGGCCAGAAGATCCAGGCTCACCACCTCGATCTGACCGGCTCCGACCTTGTTTCCGGCCATGGTGTAGTCCTTGAAGTCGCGATAGAGGAGATCCCGCGGGCTCTTGCCGGAGACGTCGCTTTTGGCCTTGAACATCTCCATGGCGAAGGCCATCATGTCGTCGATTCCGGCGATCTTGGCCAGCTCCTCGGCGGCCTTCTTGTCAAAGTCGGTGGTGGTTACGGACTTGAAGGCCACGGTATCGCTCAGGATGGCCGCCAGCAGGATGCCCGCGATCTCCCTGGGAATCTCCACCTTGAAGAAATCGAAAAGGGCCTTCACGATAGAGGCCGTGCATCCGGTGGGCATGTTGATGAAGACAATAGGATTGGGGGTGGTGACATCGCCGATTTTGTGGTGATCGATAATGGCAATGATCTCGGCTTGATCGATGTTATCCAGGGTTTGGCCCCGCTCACTATGGTCCACCAGGACGACCTTTTTGCCGGCCCCGTCGGTCATGAGTTCAGGGGTCTCGATACCGAAATGCTTAAGGACAAACTCGGTCTCAGGGTTCAGATCCCCCTGACGGACCGCCACCGCCTCTTCTTTATGGGTGGCGGCGTAAGGATGCCCGGCCTTCACCAGCTGGTTACGTAAATAGGCGTAGCCTATAGCCGAACAGATGGAATCCGTATCCGGACTCTTGTGACCGGCCACATAGATCTTGCTCATCTCCTCCCTCCTTCAGAATAGAATTTGGCCGTTTTCTGGGTATCACACCGCTGCTTTTCTGTCAAGGAAAACGGCAATCCGGGAGAGTAGAGGAGGGAGGGTTTCAGGATTTATGGCCGAAATTGCTTCCGCTTGGTAACGATTTCGATAGGCCCTGACCTCTTCGGGAGAAACCCGGTCGATCTTATTCAGCACCAGAAGACGATCCAGACCGGAAAGTCCCATTTCGTCCAGGATTTCCTCCACGGCCTCAATCTGGTCTTCGAAGTGGGGGTGACTTATGTCCACCAGATGCAGGAGGAGATCGGCCTCGTAAAGTTCCTCCAGCGTGGCCTGAAAGGCCTTCCTGAGATCCCTGGGAAGGTCGCGAATGAACCCCACGGTGTCGGTAAAGAGGACCAGTTTTCCGTCGGGAAGTCGAACTCTGCGGGTGGCCGGATCGAGCGTGGCAAAGAGCTTGTCCTCGGCCAGAAAGTCCTCGCGGGAGAGGGTATTTAGAAGCGTGGTCTTGCCGGCGTTGGTGTAGCCTATAAGGGCCACCACCGGAAGCCCCCGGCGCTTGCGGCGTTTGCGTCGCAGGCTGCGCTGTCTGGAGATCTCCCGAAGCTCCCTTTCCAGGCGGGCGATGCGTTCCCGAATCCGCCGGCGATCCACCTCGAGCTTGGTCTCCCCCGGTCCGCGCCCGCCGATGCCCCCGGTGAGCCGGGAGAAGGCGTCGTCCTTGGCCCGAAGCCTGGGCAGCATGTAGCGCAGCTGGGCCATCTCCACCTGGATCTTGCCCTCCCGGCTTCGCGCCCGCTGGGCGAAGATGTCCAGGATGAGCTGGGTGCGGTCGATGACCCGGAGATCCGTGATCTCAGTAAGGGCCCTCACCTGGGAGGGACTGAGTTCCCCGTCGAAGATCAGGAGGTTGGCCGAGGTCTGCATGGCCTGGATGATGATCTCCGAAAGTTTGCCTTTGCCCACCACGTAACGGGGATCCGGAGCGGACCGTCTCTGGAGGACCTCGCCCACCACGGCCACCCCGGCGGTGCGGGCGAGCTCCCGCAGTTCCGACATGCGTTCTTCCATAAGGAATCTCGGTCCGGGATGCACGGCCACCAGCAGGGCCCGATCCTCCCGATCGCTGACCTCTTTGAGAGGACGCGCCCTTTCAAGCTCTTCTTCCAGGGATTCCACCAGCTCCCGGAAATCCCCCTCGAGTTCCCAGGGGTAGCGTGGTTCCAGATAACCGTAATAGCCGTTTTCCTCCCGACGCGGCAGGAGATAGGCCGTGTGCAGCCGCCCGGGAAGACCCTCTTCCCGCACTTCAAGGGCCGTCATGGTGTCGAGCCGGAGGAAGGCCAGGTCTAGGAGGTCGTCCTGATCCAGGCCTTCGTGTGAAAGATGGGTATGAATGCAGCGAAGTCCCAGAAGACGGCCCGTTCCCTTACGGGCCCGGGCAATCTCCGGAATCACGATCTGATGGTAACTGCCCAGGATGACGTACTCTATCTCGCCCCGGCGGTTGATCAGGACACCGATCTGGCGATTCAAAGTGTGGGATAGCCGGGCCAGCTCCCGACAGAGTTCATGGGTGATGAGGTAGTCCGGAGGGACCCTTCGCCGGTAAAGACGTTCCAGAGCCCTGGTTTCGCTGGGGCTGAGGCCGGTGGTCTGTCCGTAAACGGGGCGCGACATGCAGTCCTACCGGCGGGGCCGAAAAACGACCTTGAGAGGAGATTTTTCAAAACCCAGATAGGTGCGCAACCGGTTCTTTATAAAACGCTCCACGCTTTTGGGAATCTCTTCTGGATAATTCGTAAAGATCACCACCGTGGGCGGCCTGATTTCGGCCTGCGTGGCGTAATAAAATTTTAATCTCTTCCCCGAGGGGGTGTAAAGGGTCCTTTCCTTCCTGATCTCATCCAGCACCCGGTTCACCTGAGAGGTGGGCACCCGCCGGGAATACTCCGCGTAGACCTCTTCGATGAGAGGGAGGATTTCCTGGACTCTTCGGCCGGTTTTGGCCGAGATGGTGAGGATGGGGGCCCAGGGCACGAACCGGGCTCCGTGCTTGATTCTTTCAAGCAGGATGTTGCCCTCCTCCCGTTTCCCGTCAAGGAGATCCCATTTGTTGACCAGAATGAGGCAGGCCTTGTGACGTTTTTCTATCTGGGAGAGGATCTTCTGGTCCTGATCGGTGATGCCCTCTTCGGCCGTGAGCACCAGGAGGGCCACCTCGGCCCGGTCCAGGGCTTCGAAGGCCTTGTCCACGCTGAACTTTTCCACCCGGGCCTTAATCCTCGGGCGACGCCGGATGCCGGCGGTGTCTATCAGGAGATAGCGTCTTCCGTCCGGGAGCTCGAGCAGGGTGTCGATACTGTCCCGGGTGGTGCCGGGGATGTCGGAAACGATCATGCGTTCATAGCCCACCAGGCGATTGAGAAGGGAACTCTTACCCACGTTCGGCCGCCCCAGGATGGCCACCTTTATGGGGGGCAGCCCCTCGGAAGGAGTCTCTTCTTCAGGGGTTTCGGGTAGAAGTTCGAGGATAACCCTGCGGAGATCCTCCAGACCCTGGCGGTGTTTGGCCGAGATGGGGACCAGAGGTTCGAGTCCCAGGGCATAAAATTCGGAAAGATTCAGGAGGTCCTTCCGGCTGTCCACCTTGTTTACCACCAGAATAACCGGTTTGCCCCTGGTCCGAATGAGTTCAGCCACCTCTTCATCGAGAGGTGTAAGACCGGATTTAGCCTCCACCACGAAGAGGATGAGATCCGCCTCGGAAAGGGCCGCTTCGGCCTGACGCAGGGTTTCCTTCTGGAGAAGATCTTCGCTTTCCGGCTCAAGGCCCCCGGTATCAATGAAAGTAATCCGGCGCCCCTCGATCTCGGCTTCCCCGTAGACCCGATCCCGGGTGACTCCCGGGCTCCGTTCCACCACGGCCTTGCGTTCCCCGATAAGGGTGTTGAAGAGGGTGGACTTGCCCACGTTCGGCCGGCCCACCAGAGCGATCTTAGGCATGTCTTAGCCCCAGTTTTTCTTTTACGCTCGGGAACAATTCCAGGTTGGTGTGGGGCAGGAAGAGAGCCCCGGTGAGAAGCTGCATGAAACGGTTTTCCACGTTCATCTCCAGGTAGGTCAGGCGGGAGACGATCTCCCGGACCTCTTCGAAACTGCCCTCAAGGAGGAACTTTACGGTACCATCTCCCGCGGCGTTGCCCACCGACTGGAACTTTTCCCGGGGGAGATCCGGAAGCATGCCGATGGTGATGGCCGCTTCGGGATCGATGTGGCTGCCGAAACTTCCGGCCACGTAAATCCTCTCCAGGTCCTCGAATCTCACCCCCAGGCTTTCGCAGATCACCGTGAGCATGGTGTACATGGCCCCTTTGGAGCGGATGAGGTTTTTGATCTCCCCCTGGGTGACGTAAATGGGTCGGCCATGGGCGGTCTCATCCTCAAAGGCCAGGATAAAGGCTTTCTCGCCCCTGATCTCCCGGAAACGCCCGGGAAACTTTTCGGGCTGGAAGATCCCCTGAGGGTTGACCAGACCGGAGACAAAGAGTTCGGCCAGAAGCTCGATGGCGCCGGAACCGCATATCCCGCGGGGCCTGGCTCGGCCTATGGTGCGGACTTCCACCCGGCCGTCCCGGATCCTTACGCCCTCGATGGCCCCCTCACGGGCCTGCATCCCGCAGGAAAGCACCCCGCCTTCCAGAGCCGGCCCGGCCGCCCCGGCACAGGCCAGGAGAAATTCCCGGTTTCCCAGGACGATTTCGGCGTTGGTCCCCACATCCACGAAAAGAGCCAGCTCCGCGCTCCGGTGAAGCCCCACCGAGAGGAGTCCGGAAATGAGATCCCCTCCGAAATAGCTCCCCCCGGACGGGAACACGAAGAGCAGGCCCTCGGGGTGCCCCGGAAGGCCCAGCTCCCGGAGCCTGAGAACTTCCACCCAGTTGGCCGTGGGAATGTAGGGTTCCCGGTAAAGCCAGCGGGTGGGTAGCCCCAGAAAGAAATGGGTCATGGTGGTGTTGCCACAGAAGGCGTAGTAATAAAGGTGTTTGGTGTCTTCCCCGGCCAGTTTCCGTATCTCTTCCTTAAGGCCACGGAGGGTTTTCTCCTGTAATTCGGAGAGTCCCTCCGGGCGGTGGGCGAAATGGAGTCGGGTAAGGATGTCCTCCCCATAGGGGATCTGGGGGTTGCGGAAGGTGGCCTTTCCCACCACCCTCCGGGCCAGAAAATCCACCAGATAAAGGGCGACCCCCGTGCTTCCCAGATCGATACCCAGCCCCAGAATCGGTCTTTCGTCCCCGGGTGATCTCACCTCCAGCACCACCGGCCCCTTTTCCCTTCTCCCGAGGACCACCCGCACCGCGAAGTCCGAAGCCCGGAGGCGTTCGGGAAGATCTTTCAAAACCGAAAGCGGTATCTCCGGAACCTCCCCGAGCCTTTCCTGAAGGGCCTCCCGCAGACGTCTCTCGTCCGAGCGCTGGTCCGAAAGCCTGGGGCGGGGGAGAGTTATCTCTACCACTTCGACCGCCGGTTTCATACGTCCACCACGCACTGGGCCACCCATAATTCGCCCTGTTTTTCCACCCTGGCCAGGGTGAAGGTGGCCCCCTTGACCTCCACGCCCAGATGGTGTCTGGCCGGATCCAGGGGTTCTCCCAGGGCCTTCCCCTGAAGCTTATCCCCGGAAAGATGGACCTCAAAGTCTTTAAAGACCATCCTTTCGAGATCCGAGACGGTCAAGAGGCGATTGAGCCAGGTCACGAAGAGTTCGTCGGGAAGTTCGGCCGAGACCTCAAGCGCGATCTCCTTTTCCGGCCGAACCTCTTCGAAGTTCTCCACCAGCAGGGCGAAAAGGGCCCGGGCCCCGTTCTCAAAGGCCTCCTCCAGGGTACGTCCATAACCCCTGACCCCGATGTCCGCCCCGTGTTCAAAGGTCTCGTAAGGTGTGAAGTTCATACGCCTGACAACCCCGAGGGATTACATAAGGAATATAAGGCCACAGAAGGGTTTTAGGAAGGCCCGATCGGAGGGCTTTTTCCGGACAGACCAGGAATCGTCCGTCCTTGAGAAAGAGGGCCAGGGCTCCGTCTCTTCCGGTCTCGTAAAGGGGATAACCTTCCCTCTCAAGCCACCTCCGCACCCGGGGATGGGGGTGTTTTCGGCCCCGGGCCAGGGCCAGAGCCACCCTGAACCGCAGGGCCTTCCAGTCCGGAGGAAAAAGACCGTTCCGGGAGCCGTGGTGCGGCAATACGAAGACCTCGGACGGAAGGAGCCTTCCGGAAAGATATAGTCTCCGGAATCTTAAAGCATCAATATCGCCCGGGAAGAAGACCGTAAGCCCGCGATACTCAAGATAGGCCACCAGGCTGGCCCGATTCTCGTCGGAGGGAAGGGGTCTTCCGGGAAAGAAAAGGATCTCGGCCTCCCCCGCCCGGATGACGCCCGGGGTGTCGAGTTCCTCAAGGGGAAAGGCGAAACTAGCCTTTCTCCAGGAAGTCTTGGAGAACTTTCCGGAAAGGATCTCTCTCAGGCGGAAATCCCGTGAGAGCGCGGGGAGCCCGCCGGTGTGATCCAGATCCGGGTGGGAAAGGAGGACGAGATCCAGGGTTTCCACCCCGAGTTTACGAAGGACCGGGTTCACCAGGTGTCTTCCGGCGTCGAAATCCCCGAAACGGGCCCCGGCGTCGAAAAGTAAATTCCGGTTCCCCGGAAGGTGCACCAGGACCGCGTTCCCCTTACCGATATCCAGGGCCAGGAGGTAAAAGAGTCTTTCCCGCGCCCACAAGCCCGCGGCCAGAAGGATCAGGCTCAGGAAAAAGATCGGGATCGCGCCTTGCCTTTTCCCTCTTACGATCAAAAGGACGCCCGAGGCCAGACTCAGGAGAAGGAGCACGAAAAGCCCCACCGGCCAGGGGGGCCGCAGGGGAGGGGAGGGCAGGGTCCACCCGAGACTCCACTTCAGCGCTTCCGCCAGGAACTCGGCCAGAATCGAGGCCAGGTCCGGAGCCACGGGGACCAGGAGGGCCGCAAGCATCTCCCCGGGCACGAGGAGGAAACACCAGAGAGGGGCGAGGAGTACAGTATTCAGGGGCCCGAGAAGGGAGACTTCCCCGAAGGCGTAAAGCAGGAGGGGCAGAGTGAAAAGCCAGGCCCCAAGCGAGACCGCCAGGGCTTCCAGGGGGTAGCGTAGAAGGAAATTTTTTCCGCGAAGCCAGAAGGAGGCTACACGGTGGCCCAGGATGACTCCGCAGACCGCCAGCACCGAGAGCCTGAAGGAGAGGTCCAGGATGCTGACCGGAGAGAGGAGGAGCAGGATCAGGACGGCTCCGGCCAGGAGGTCGAATCCCGATGTTCGCCGGAGAAGGACGCGGGAGAGGGTGTAGAGGGCCAGCATGGCGAGGGTCCTTGAGGCCGAGGGCGGAAAACCCGAAAGGGCGGCATAAAAACCCGCCCCGGAAAGCCCGGCTAGAGCAGCCGGGATCTGAGCCGGAACGCTCGGAAAAGGGCTCACCCGGGGCCAGAGCCGCCTGACCATTCCGTAAAGGAGGGCGTAAAGAAGACCCAGATGAAACCCAGAGACCGCAAGGAAATGGTAAAGGCCGAGTTTCCTGACCTCCTCCCTCAGCTCCCCGGGCAAAAAGGCCTTTTCGCCCAGGATGAGGGCCGTAAAGAGGCCCCGGGCCTCCGGAGAAAGCCCGGCCGCGAAAAAGAAGAGCCTTTCCCGCAGGCTCTCCCACCATCTTTTTCCTTCCGGAGAAAAACACAAAATATCCTTTTCCTTCTTCAGGGTCGCACGAAAAGAGAGGCCGCGGGCCAGTCGTCGCATCTCGGGGGAGGGCGCAAAGGGATTAAGGTACCCCGGTGATCGAAGTCTGATCCAGGCTTTGAAACGGGTCCCGGGTTCGCATTCCGGAAGACTAAAAGAGAAGAAGATTTCGCCTTTGCCGTAAGGGGTTTCAACCAGGAGAATTTCCCCTCGTGAAAGCGGACGCCTGGCGAGCACTTTACCGGAGAGTTCCGCTCCCTTAGCAGGAAGATCGGCCGGCGAATGGGAGGCCAGGTAAAGGCCCCCGTAAAAGAGCGCCAGGACAAAGGCTCCGGAAGCCCAGCGCAGACCGGCGGCCAGACAGAGAAGGGCTCCCAGGACCTTGGTGAGGAGGGCGCAATTCCAGAAGGTTAGAAGAAGCCCTAGGGCGAACCCCAGGGCGGCTTCTCTTACGGGGGTTTTCTCAGGCACCGCCTTTTGGGGGGCGGGGACCGAAAAGGGCCGTTCCGAGACGCACGATGGTGGCCCCTTCCTCCACCGCCACCTCGAAGTCGTGGCTCATGCCCATGGAAAGCTCGGTGAGACCCTCAAGATCGAGCTTTTCCCGGAGGTCGTCCCGCAGTTCCCGCAGACGTCTGAAATAGGGACGGACGGCCTCCGGGTCCTCCTGGTAAGGGGGGATGGTCATGAGCCCCCGCAGCTCAAGCCCCGGGAGGTCCTTTACCAGACGAGCTAGCTCAAAAAGATCCTCCGGGAGGACCCCGGCCTTGGTTTCCTCGTAGCCCACATTGACCTGAATGAGGACCGGAAGTCTTCGGCCCGTTTCTTCGGCCAGTCCCGAGAGCTTTCGGGCGATCTCCGGGCGGTCCACGGTCTGGATGAGATCAAAAAGGGCCAGGGCCTTCCGGGCCTTGTTCTTCTGAAGATAACCGATGAGATGCCAGCTCAGAGGAAGATCCCGCAGGGCGGCCCGCTTTTTTTCGGCCTCCTGTACGTAATTTTCCCCCACCAGGGTCAGCCCGGCGGAAAAGGCTTCCCGGATCTTCTCTGGAGGCTGACCCTTGGAGGCCCCCAGGATTTTTACCTCCTCGGGCCTTCGCCCCGCCCTCAGGGCCGCTTCAGCCACCCTTTCCCGGAGTTCACACCACCTTTCGGCCACCCCTTCAGCCTTCATAATCCAAAAGAACCTCCCTTGAGACCAGGGTTTCCCTGAGATAACGGGGATCTTTTTCCGGAAAATCTTTCAGGTAATGCACCCCCCGGGACTCCCGTCGCTGGAGGGCCGAGGCCACGATCAGGCGAGCCACCTGACAGAGGTTTCTCAGCTCCACGAACTCCGGTGTAAGGAGATAGCGCCAGTAGTGATCCTCTACCTCTCGGGCGATGAAGGCCAGGCGTCTGCGGGCCAGCTCCAGGCGATCCAGACTTCGCACCAGACCCACGTAGTTCCACATCAGGCGCCGAATGGCATCCCAGTTGTGGGAGATAAGGACCTTTTCCTCCATGTCCACGGCCCCTCCGGGATCCCAGTCGGGGACCTCCAGAAGGGGAAGTTTCCGCCACTCAGGCCAGATTTCCCGCAGGCGGCAGCCGGCTTGATGGGCAAAGACCAGGGCCTCAAGCAGCGAGTTTGAGGCCAAACGGTTGGCTCCGTGTAGGCCGGTGCAGGCGCCTTCTCCCACGGCCAG
>JALWCD010000096.1:0-5173 GCA_027036915.1 Thermodesulfatator sp.
GGCCGAGGAGACCTGGA
Source organism: Thermodesulfatator sp. (assembly GCA_027036915.1). Classification (GTDB taxonomy): domain Bacteria; phylum Desulfobacterota; class Thermodesulfobacteria; order Thermodesulfobacteriales; family Thermodesulfobacteriaceae; genus Thermosulfurimonas_A. Next base: position 18 of record JALWCD010000096.1, read on the forward strand.
TAGAATTTTGTTCCCCGCGGGAAGGAGAGGTCGTGGTGGCCCGGCGGCCGGAGATCCGTTTTCGTTTCCTGATCCCGGTGGATTTTTCCTCGCTGAATGTCATCCTGGATCAGACCGACATCACCGGGGTTCTCGAACGCAAGGGTTTGGAAGTTAGCTATCGACCTTTCAATGTTCTACCCCCGGGGGACCATACTCTTATGGTGAGTGCGCTCGGGCCTTCCGGAGAGATATTCCAGACCGAATTACACTTCGTTATCCGGCACACCCGTCTCTTTCAGGAAGCCGTGATTCATAATGAACTCTCCGCCTACTATCAGCAAACCCTCAAAAAACCCGACAGCCCTCCGGACATCCCGGATCGCAAGACCGAGGCCGATCTTTCCTCCGAGGCCCGGCTGGGTAATCCCTCCTGGAACCTGGGTCTGCGCACCCATCTGAGGTTTCTGGATCAGAGCACTCCCCTTTCGTCCGGGATTTACGGAGGATCTTCCGGCTTCGGAGCTTCGCCAGGAGGAGCTTCTCCCTTGCGGAAGGGGCTTGATCTTACGAGCTGGCTCCTCACCGGAGAGTATCGAGGAGAGGGCTTCCGGTTTCAGGGGGATCTCGGGGATGTGGTGATCAACGAAACCCCCAACACCATCAACTCTCTCGCCCGTCGGGGGGGATACTTCCGCCTGGAGGCCGGTTCCTATGTCCTGCGGTTTTTCAGCGTTAAGGGAGACCAGGTTTACGGTCTCAAGGGCGGAACCGGCCTCAGCCTGGATTCCGACCGACACATCGTGGGGATGGTGGGTGAGGGCCGCTGGTTCGGGGAGAAACTGGGGCTCAAGGTCCTTTATGCCGAGGGAGAGGAATCCGCAAGTTACTTCGGCATGGCCTCCTCCGGGGGCAGCACCCGCGGTGATGTTCTGGCCCTGGTGATGGAGGGTCGTTTTTCGGAAAGACTTTTCGCCGAGGCGGAGCTTGACTTTTCCCGCTACGACCCGGACACCTCGGATGAGTTCGGAAGGGAATCCTCCTCGGCCTGGCGGATAAGGCTGGGAGGGACGAGCGGAAGCTACCGTTACGAGGCCCTCTATGAGTACTTCGGGCGGGACTACGATGTGGTGGGGCAATCGCCCCTTAAGGATCGCGAGGGTTTTGCCTTAAGCGGAGGGCTTTTCCGGGGAGTCCATTCCCTGGATCTGCGTTTCTCGCGCTATCACGACAATGTGGAGGGAGACTCCCTCTTTCCCCGAACCTATGACACCCAGCTGGGGGTGAACTATACCTGTACCCGTTTCAGCCGCGCTCCCATTACTCTTTTCTATCAGAAAAGCATCCAGGACAGCCGGCATGAGCCCGAAGGGGCCTTTCCGGTAAAGACCCACACCGATACCTTCGGAGCCCAACTGGGGCTCATGCTGGGGGCCTTAAGCCTCAACCTATCGGGTAATTACGCCTTCATGAACGACCGCACCCCCCAGGACTACGATACCGCCACCCTTACCCTTTCCTTCATGCCCCTCTACAACGGAGAAACCCTTTCTCTTAGCACCGGTTTGGCCTACAACGAATCCCGCACCCTTTCCACCGGAGGTAAGACCTGGACCTGGACCTACACCTTAGACCTCCGGAAAAGCCTTCTTTCCGGAAAGGCCTCCTTTGACCTCGGGGGGACCTACAATGTGATGAAAGATAGTGAAGGATATACCGATCAGCGCAACCTCGATCTTCGTTTTAACCTGGGATACAACCTGGAACCCCTGATCCGCGGCTCCCTCAAATCCTCGGTTCAGCTCCGGGGCGAATATCGCCGTATGGTGGATCGGGTCTACGATCATTCCGACGAGGAGTACGGGATCTATTTCCTGCTTAATATTTACTGGAGTTTTTCCATCTAAGGGGGAGATCATGAGAAGAATAGGGTTTTTTATGATCATTCTTTTCGGAATACTTTCCGGAGTGGCCCGGGCCATTACGGTTACCGCAAGCCCGACCACGGCCAATGTGGGAGACACGATAAACGTTACCGCTACGGCCACTTTTCTTACCACGCCTTCGTGTACCCTGAGAATAAACTTCGGGGACGGCTCGGGCTGGAGCACGCTCGGAAACTGTGTGGTCAGCCCCTGTACCCTTTACACCTCCCATACCTATTCGTCACCCGGAACCTTTACCATAACCGTGGAATCCGATCCGCTTTTCTGCGCCACTCCTCCCAATCCCCCCGATCCGGCCACCACCACGGTGAATATACTTCTTACCGTAACCGGCACGGTGAGCCCCTCGGCGGTGAGGATCCCGCGCGGGGAGACCTCCGTGCGCACCCTGACCTATACCTTCCGGGCCTCTGCTCCCACCACCCTGACCCTTACCTCTTCTCAGGGGGTCTTTAAGGCCGGAGTCACGGTTCTCGGCCGGGTCTCGCGGCCGCTTTCGGTGACCATCACCGGCCGCACCGGCACCGCCACCGAAACCCTTACCATTCCCGTGGCCGTTTTGCGCCGGGCCCTTGACCGGGGCATCACCACTTTCACTTACGAGAGGACCTTTACCGGGGGTCCCTCCCCGGTTACCACTACCCTCAACCTCACCATCACCACCGAGGCCCTGGCGGGCTTCCGCATCAAGCGGCTTGAGCTTTACTTCCCCAACGGTCGGGGAGAGATCACCGTCCCGCGACACCACCGCGGTCTTCGGGCCTACGCCCGGGTGCGATACACCGGTTCCGGGCTTTTCCGGGCCTACTGGGAGGTTGACGGACGACTCCTTTCCTACGTACAGCGGGAGCTGGTCTATGCCGGGGAGGTAGTTTTTGAGACTCCGAAACTCCCTCCGCTTCCCACCTTCGACCCTGGAACCCATGTGGTGCGCTTCGTGATCGAGAATCCCCGGCCGGACTTCGAGCTTCCCTCCATCGTTTACTTCGTGACCGCACGCGAAGAAGCCCGGATCTTTCCCCTGGACCTGGTTTCTCCGGAAAACGGAACTGTACTAGACTACGCAGAGAACGAATTTCGCTGGAAGGCCAGGGAGGGTCTCGTCCGTTATCTGATCGAGTTCTACGAGGATACGGAACAAAATCCCGTCTTTTCCGCTTATACCCGTAAGTCCTCTTACCACCTGTCCCGCTTCGTACTCAAACACTTTTTCACTCCCGGAAAGCGTTATTACTGGCGGGTGCACGGTTTTGATGCCGAGGGGCAGATGGTGGCCGAAAGCCCGATCTGGAGCTTCGATTTCCGGGAAGAAAGAGTTTATCTCCCGCAACAGGTGCTGGTGGTCTTCCGGAAAAAGGACCTTTCCGAAGAGCGTTTGAAGGATCTGCGCCGGAAATACAACCTGAAGGAGCTTTTCAATTTTTCTCTTCGGAGTCTGGGGGTCAAGGTGTATCTATTTCGCACCACGGTCCCTTACCGGGAGATACCGGAACTTTCCCGTCGCCTTTCCCGCGAGGCCGGGGTCTTTCTTTCCCAGCCCAACTTCATCTTTTACACCTTTTCCGAACCGCTCTTTAGGCACCAGGTGGCCCTGCGAATGTTTCACCCCGAACGGCTGCATCGTTTTCTCACCGGCCGCGGCGTAAGGGTGGCGGTGGTGGATACCGGCGTGGACTTCCGACATCGGGATCTTGAGGACCGGGTCGTCCTTCATCTTAACTTCGTGCCCCGGGAGAGGTACCGGGCCGAGGTGCACGGAACCGCGGTGGCCGGGATCATCGCAGCCTCGGAAAACGGCTTCGGTATCGTGGGGCTGGCTCCGGAGGCCGGGATCCTGGCCTTAAGGGCCTGCCGGGAGCTTCCGGGGGCCTTTCCGCGGGGAGAGTGCTACAGCACCAGCCTGGCCAGGGCTCTTGATCGGGCTCTCACCGAAAAGGCGCAGGTGATCAACCTCAGTCTGGGAAGAAAGGGGGCCGATCCTCTTCTCGCTCGCCTGCTCAATCGGGCCCGAAGCCTTGGTGTTCTGGTGGTGGCTCCGGTGGGCTACGGGAAAAGGCCCGCCTTTCCGGCCTCTCATCCCGGCGTGATCGCCGTGGGAAGCCTTGAGGCACGTGGGACCTCACGTGTTTCCGGGGAGGCGGCGGACCTCCTTGCTCCGGCGAAAAAGATTCTCACCACCGTTCCCGGTGACCGGCACAACTTCCTCTCCGGGACCTCCTTCTCCGCGGCCTTTGTAAGCGGGCTTCTCGCTTTGGCCAGGGAGGGATACGGAGATCACATTCCTGAGAAGCTTCTTCCCGGAAAGGGAAAGGCCCTTCCCGCCCCGGAGTGGACGGAAAACCTCTTTGCCGGTCTTTTGAACCAAAAAGCCACGGCGCGGCACTAAGAGAACGAAAGGAGAACATTATGAGGATGGCGGGGCTTACGATAATTTTCCTGCTTCTTAGCCTGGGCAGGGGGTGGTGCCTCAAACCTATCAAATCTTTCAAATCTTTCAAAGCTCCTCAAGGGATTTCACGGCCTTCTCCCCGGCGGATTATGCCCACCGGAGGCGTGGGCCGCCGCGAGGCCACGGGCGTAAACTTCAGGGCCATAGCCCCTACCGGGACCGGATATCGCGAAGCGACAGGAGTAAATTTTACGGCCATCTCTCCAACCGGAACCGGTTATCGGGAGGCCACAGGGGTAAATTTCACCGCCATCTCTCCCATGGGAACCGGTTATAGAGAGGCCACCGGAGTGGATTTTACGGCCGTATCCCCTACGGGTACAGGTTATCGTGAGGCTACCGGTGTGGATTTCACCGCCGTGGCTCCGTAAAAAGATCCGGACTGATTTTGAAAACGGCATGATCCTGAAAAGGAAGACGATAAAAAACTCTTGAGGGGAGTGTATTATGACGGCAAGGATATCCTCTTTTAAGGCGATCGCAATTCTTTTTATAGCTTTATTTCTTTTCTGCCTTTCTGACTCTGCGGAAGCGGGAAGATGTTCCCAACCCCCCAGATATGTAGGAATAGGATTGAATATGTCTCCGGTAAATTACAATCCTGCTACCGATTCCTACATTGTAATAGAAGGCACAATTTCTGGTTTAGATCCTTCTTATGTAAAGGCTTATCCTGATTTTTCAAATGTTCGCCTTGGAGCAACTGTTGGACCCGGAGGGATTACAATATGTCCACATGAAAAAGCCGTTGTTCCTCAAACGAAGCAACGAGGTTATTATTG
>JALWCD010000096.1:5183-10687 GCA_027036915.1 Thermodesulfatator sp.
TAAAAATACAAAATCTAGTCAGAAATGTTGGAATTATTTTAAAAGTTTAAACACTTTAAATCTTACTCCTTCAAATATTATTGTATTTTTTCCGTCAGGTAATTCAGGTGGCATATCACCAGGTGCAAGTACTCCGAGGATGGAACAGTGGACGCCCCAGCCCTCCTCCCGCACGGTAACTCTAAGCCCGGTTATTCCCGTCCAACCTATTAGGATGCAAAAAATAAAATAGACTAGGAGGAAGTATCATGCGCAGATTAGCACTTTTTTGGCTATTAACTGTATTCCTCTGTATCTTCTGTTTCTCTTCCGCCTTTGCCGAACGCCCTTCTTATGTGATGATCTGCAGGGGCGGGGGAGATATGTACGCAATTTTTGATAATATTTCTGGGTTGGTAGAACTGCATGCCGCTGGAGGAACTCGCGCTGCCTCTCCTGGGCCTGGAGAGTGTGTTTGGGTAGATAGGGGTATGCCTCTTCGCATCTCTTCTTCTCTTTTCGGTATTAGCAACTCCAATTTGGTAAGAGGCATTAACGTCAAACAGGGAAAGATTGCTAAAGCATTATTCACAAACTCTAAGGTCCAACAGCTTTTTGATGCAGTTTATTACGGAAGAACCTTTTATGTCCATGCCAGACGAAAAGGAATAGGAAATTTTGAAGTAACCAAAATCGGCCCATAGGAAAATTCTTTCTTCTTTCCGCTTCGGCTCTTGCTGGAGGAAGATCTTAACCTCGGGTCTTTAAGGGCGGAGGTTACTGTCGAGCTACGAAATCATCCGGGGGCCCCGTAAAATTAAGTTGAACCTGAGGCTCTCCTACCGGCACTAATAAGGTAAAAAGTCCCACAGGTGTGAAGGATGAAAGCTGCAAAGTATGCTTTGAACCTTTTGGAGCTAAGAAGTCACTATACGAGAAAAACCAAATAAAACAAATAAAAAGCAGGGAGGTGTGTCATGAAAAAGGAACTCTTAAAGGCCTGGTTAGTTGTGGGACTAATGCTAATGTTCAGCGGTGTAGGCTATGTCTTTGCTCAGCCTCAAGCCATGTCTCCTGCCCAACAAGCTATAAAACAAAAAATGATAAGGCTTCCGGTTAGCCCCGGGGTAGATCTTCGCCCTTCCTTATGGGTAAATTGTTGCACCTGTTCAGGCAATTGTGAAGGTAATTGTGATGATCTGCTCTCGCGTATGGGCTATATGCTGGTGGATTGGATCACCATTGATGTTTACAATGCGGGAAAAATAACCAGTGATCGAGCTGAGGGTAAGGTAGAATTTTACGATGTATTTAGTGGAAGCGTAAAAACTTATAGCTTTGTGGTAGATCCTGTTGGTCCGCGCAAATTCGCTACTGTCCGTCCTAATAAAATAAACGGTCCTTTCCTAATCAAAAAATCCGATGGTGTCAGAGTAAGTGTCACCTATAATCCCAAACAAGTAACTATCATAGGAGGGAAACGAATTCCTTCGCCTAAGGTTACTCGCACTTATACCCAAAAAGAGTGCTCCAGAGTTTACTAATTAAAACAAGATTTAGGTCCTGCTGTCGGTATCAACCATACCGGCAGCAGGACCGAGACCGACCGGATAATGAACATTTAAATTTGCTAACTAACAGGATCCTCGGGAGGCCAAAATGAGGAGGAATAGTCTTCTAAAAAGAGGGTTTGGGTGGGGAGTATTTCTCCTTTTGCTTGTTGCAGCGCAGGCCGTGAGCCAGACTTTCAAAGCCACGGCCCCTCTAAACCCACGCTCAAAAGACTTACAAACAGTTTCACCCCCTACCCCTGCCGTAAAAGAGAGAAAACTCCCGACAAAACCCCACAAGGCGACCTCTGACCTCTCCATTGAGCGGATATATGTGAGAGGATGTCAGGTTTACATCACGGTGGCAAACAGGGGCAAGGCAGGGCTTTCTCTAAGGGACTACAACAACGGAAGACTCTCCCTGACCCTTCAGTGGCAGACAGGCACCTCCGCGGGGCTTGAACCTCGTGTTTTCACCCTGAAGCAGGTTGATCCGAAAGGGGCGCTGGGAAGGCCCGGTGGCTGGGTTGAATTCAACACGAGGGTCTGGGTGAAATACCCGAATCTCACTATAAAGGCAAAACTTGAGGGGCTTAAGGATGACCGTGGTAAGGGAAAGAAGGAGCTCAGGCAGGTTTTATCCGTTCCTGAAAGATGCTGGTCTAAGACCTCTTCTGGAGCCCTGGGGGGCGCGGCGGTCAGGTCCCCTACCGGTAAGGAGACCCATCCTCAGGGGAAGGGCATGAAAGGTCTCCCCCTTACTCCGCTGCCAGGAAGGGCATCCGACCTTTCCATTGAGAGGGTGTATCTCCGGGACTGTAAGGTGCAGGTGGTGGTGAAAAACAGGGGTTCTGCAGGGGTGACGGATGAGGATTACCGGAATGGAAAACTCCGGGTGAAACTCCACTGGAAAGTTCCAAGGGGTGGAGGCAGGACTCATACCTTCGCCCTCTCACAGGTTGATACCCACAGAGTCTTAAGGAGCCCGGGTATGAGCGTGGATTTCAACACCGGCATTACACTGGGGGCTTCAGAGATTTATCATGTTACCGCAGAGCTTGTGAATCTCAGGCATGATCTTAGCCAGGAGGGGCAGAAAAAGCTAACCCAAGACCTGATTTTTCCTCAGCAGTGTCTTAGCAGACCCAGGAAGCCCGGAACCCGGAAACCACCGACGGCCGGATTCCCGAGGCCGGAAAAATTGGAGAAACCCATCCAGGGAAAACCCTGGCCGAAAAAGACACCGGCAATCAAAAAGGACATATTAACCCCGGAAGGAATTAAAAAAAGCGCCAAATCCGTAAAAAAACTTCCCAAACTATCAAAAGGAAAAACTCTTTTAGCAAAGAAAGCAAGATTAAAAAAGACATCACTTCAGACCGTTTCTCAGAAAATGCAGATCCAGCCCAGGCTTTACATAAATAATGTAAATGCTCCGGTGATCAGGATGAAAGGGCCTGGTTTAAACGATTTTACTCCCATCAATGTATCGTGGACTGTATTGGGTAATGTAACCGCCACAGTATTAACCATATCCTATATTGATGTTTATGGCTTAGAAAGCAAGCTTGGAGAAATTGTGAGAGATAAAGGGCTTCCCAGTAATTATTCTTTCAGGATAAGAGAGCTTTTTGAACATCTTAAAAAGACTTTAAACAGAGAACCTGCGCCTTTTGAGGTATACCGCTTCAAATTCTCCCTCAAATACGAAAAAGAGAGGGGAAAGACCGGTCTGGAGAAGGCCGCGGAGGTCCGTTACGGAACTCATCCCGTAGCCCGGAGGGTTCAAAGAACAGAAGGAGCCGGCTCTCAGGAAGAATCATCCGGGATGCGAATGGTTACGCCCTCCATGCCGGGGCTTGAAGGGGTGGCCAGACAGATGGAGGAAGGAACAAACCCTCTTCAGATAAAACTGGTTTATCAGGTTGAAGGAGACCCTGAGACAATCAATCCCAATCCCTTTGAAGTTGATTCCACCAAGCCTGTCTATACGGCTAAAATTATCTGGGTGGATGCCAGCGGGAAGCTCCAGGGTAGCCTTGCCCCTATAGAGGATCTTTTAGAGGCTCATGGAATAAGACCGACTCCTTGTTGTCCAACCTGTGGATGTTCGTATGAATATGATGTTTGGCTTAGTCCTGAATTTGAAATTTCCAGTTACACATCAATAGATAGTTTTGATCTGCTGGCAAGTCTGTTCTCTCACGCAGGCACTTGTAGTGGTATGGGTACAGGATATTGTATTAAAGACCCTAACCTTTCTGATTTCGCGAATTTTTCCGATATAACCTTACGTAAAAAAGGGAAAACTTTTGATGAATATTTCAGAGAAAGATTTGATTTGCGTCCGGAAACTTATTTTATCAGGGGTAAAATAGAGGTGTACCGCTATGGAGATTTTGAACTGCTTTTTACGGTTATCAACTTTCCTCCTGTAATCTATACGGCTTTTGCTCCCGACGAAGAAGCAGGAGTAGATTTAACTGCAACAAATTATACACCTCCGCACAGCAGACTGAAGGTTGCCGGAGCGGACTGCAGTGATTTCCCTATCGCCAGGCTAAGGAATTTTTCTGAGGAGTGCACCTTTACATGGGGACAGCAGATACCTCTGGAGATAGTCCCTCCTCCTTCTACACCTCTTAGGGCTCGTATAGATATTGACCGCTGGGAACCACAGTGGCGTCCCTATATAACCGTTTTTGCTCAGACTGAAGGAGGTATTGGTGAAATAAAAATCCTTGAAGATACCGATTACTGGAAAAAGTTTCTGGACCCGGGAATTTATCGGCTAAAATGTTATTGGGCAGGTGAATATTATCCCTCCCCCTGTGGGCTGGCTTATGTGAAGGTGGAAAGGGGTGGGGAGGTTTCTTTTACCTCTGGGGGGAAAAGACGCTTTGAATTACGTATATTAAGAGCAGAGGCTCATAAAGGGCACGGTGTTAAACTGAAAATAAGAGTTAAAGAAGGAAATCCCATTACCGGTGAGTTCATCAAGTCGGTTCCGGTGCTAATCGGACACGATGGAAAGACGGTGTGGAAGATAGATGTTCCGGCTCCTATCACTTCCCAATGGAAGGAAATTCTTTTGCCTCACGAAGCAGATATTCCTTCTTCTGGCCAGGTAAGGGTGACGGCTACCATTCCTGAAAGTGAATACTGGTATTCTGCCTCCGGCAATAATTATCTTTTCGTGCCAGAAAACAAGTTGTCTAATTATTCTATATTTTCTGCTGGTAAAGAGTCTATTGGTAATGTTCTTCGGGTGGAAGGCACCGTCAAAGGGGACCTGAGAGGTAGCGGTGATAAGAAAGCCTGTCCCATTATAGGAGTAGAATTTTATACCGGACAGTGGGAAAATATGGTATACGAAATCCACGATACTTTCTGTGAGTATACGAGTGCGGTGTGCAATACTGTTAATTACGGTCCTGAAGAAACCTTTACCCGATGCTACCACCCTTCTGAATTTAAAATACCTTTTGGCTTTTATATAGACAAAAAGAAAGTTCTGCAAGCTTCTGGAGGGAAGTCTCATTTGAAAATGAGGGTGTATGTTGAAGAAAACTGGTGGACAATAAAAGAAAGAAACGAAATTGACAACGATAAGTTGTTTGACATTTCCTTTGAGGAATAAGTACTGGTTAATGTATTTTCCGAACAAGGAGGAAAAACAATAAGGTAAACACCCGGAACAATGTTTCCCGGTCAAATGCTGGAGGCCATTCCGCAGGAGTTCGGGGGTTATTATGTGTATCGGTGGAGGGTCTCGGGGATTCGCCGGGGCCCGTCTAAACAGGCGTCCTCCCCGAAGGTGATCGGGTGAAACTTAAAGCCCGGAGGTCTTTCAGGGCCTTAAGGGTGAGCTCCGGGGAAAGGGTGCCCATGCCGCAGGAGGGGGTGAGAAGGGAGCGGGAAAGGATCTCCTCCGGGGAAAGCCCCGTGCGCCGGGCCGTCTCTTCTACTAGAGAG
>JALWCD010000097.1 GCA_027036915.1 Thermodesulfatator sp.
GGCTTGCGGCCAGTTCCTCGATCCGGAAACGGGCCTGCCGGAGATCGTAATTGTGGGAGAGGACCCTCTCCACCAGACGGTTCAGCTCGGGAAGCCCGAAGGTTTCCCACCAGCGGTCGGGAAGCCGTGAAAGGGTATGGTTTCCGGGATCGTTCACGAAATTCTCCGGAAGAGAAACGGGTTTTGGGGAAAGCTCAAGTTTGGGACCACAGGCCACAAGCAGCCCGCCCAGAAGAAGGCCCCCTATCAGTCGTAAGGTCAGGGACGACATCAAGGGAAATTAAAACCCAAAAGGTGGGTTTCGGTCCAGTCCCCTCGGTTGCGAAGCCCCCTGAAAAGTGGTAAAAAGCCTGCCGAAAACACACGCCCGGCACACGGGCCCTCCGGGGTGTCCGGAATTTCCGGATGGGAGGGTTCGGGGCGGAGGAAAAAACCCGAAAGGAGGTCTATCTATGTCCCACATCACCATGAAGCAATTGCTTGAGGCCGGAGTGCACTTCGGCCATCAGACCCGCCGGTGGAACCCGAAGATGAAGCCCTTCATTTTCGGGGAGCGTAACGGTATCCACATCATCGACCTTCAGCAGACCCTCAAGTATTTCGAGATCGCCTACGAGTTCGTGAAGGACACCGTGGCCGAAGGGGGCAAGGTTCTTTTCGTGGGCACCAAGCGCCAGGCCCAGGACACCATCCGGGAGGAGGCCACCCGCTGCGGCATGTATTATGTGGATCACCGCTGGCTGGGCGGCACCCTCACCAACTTCCGGACCATCCGCCAGAGCGTGGAGAAACTCAAGCGCATCGAGCAGTGGATGGAGGACGGGACCATCGAGCGGTTCCCCAAGAAGGAACGGCTCAAGCTGGAGCGTCTCCGGCAGAAGCTCGAACGGAACCTGGGGGGTATCAAGGACATGGAAAGTCTGCCCCAGGTGCTCTATGTGGTGGATCCCAAAAAAGAAGAGATCGCGGTCCTTGAGGCCCGCAAACTCGGCATTCCGGTGGTGGCCATTACGGACACCAACTGCGATCCGGATCTCATCGACTACATCATCCCGGGCAACGACGACGCCATTCGGGCCATCAAGCTTCTCACCTCCCGGATCGCGGACGCCGTGCTCGAGGGCCTGGAGATTTACAGGGAGAAGCTGGCGGCCGAGACCGACAAGGAGGCCGAGGAAGGCGTTGAAGAGCTTTCCGAGGAAGAGAAGGCTCAGGCCATTATAGAGGAGGTCCTTCAGGAGGAGGAAAAGGAGGCCGCACTAGAGGAAGAGGCCAAAAAACTCGAAGAAGAGGAATAAAGGAGGGGCAAAATGGCTGAAATCACCATGGAAATGATCAAGGAACTCCGGGCGCGTACGGCCGCGGGGTTCATGGATTGTAAGAAGGCCCTGGAGGAGGCCGGCGGAGACCTGGAAAAGGCCGTGGATATCCTGCGGAAGAAGGGGCTGGCCATCGCGGCCAAAAGGGCGGCCAAGGCCACCAGCGAGGGCGTGGTGGCGGCCTATATCCATGCCAACCACAAGATCGGGGTCCTGGTGGAAGTGAACTGCGAGACCGATTTCGTGGCTCGTACGGATGAGTTCAAGGAGTTCGCCCATAATGTGGCCATGCAGATCGCGGCCACCAATCCCATCGCCGTAAGGCGCGAGGATGTTCCGGCCGAGGTCCTGGAACGGGAGAAAAAGCTCTACGAAGAACAGGCCCGGGAGAGCGGAAAACCCGAAAACGTGATCGAGAAGATTGTCCAGGGGAAACTTGAAAAGTTCTACCAGGAGGCGGTGCTTCTGGAGCAGCCCTACATCAAGAATCCGGATCTCACCATTCAGGATCTCCTGAACGAGCTGATCGCCAAGACCGGGGAGAAGATCGTCATCCGGCGTTTTGCCCGGTTTCAGGTGGGTGAAGAATAGTGGAACCCAGGTATCGCCGGGTCCTTCTCAAGTTATCGGGCGAGGCCCTGGGGGACGAGGCCGGCTCCGGCCTTGATCCCGAACGCCTTATGGGCCTCGCCCGGGAGCTGGCCGAGGTTCGGGCCCTGGGGGTGGAGCTGGCGCTGGTGGTAGGCGGAGGAAACATCTTTCGCGGGGTCTCCGGAGCCGCCCGGGGGATGGATCGGGCCCGGGCGGACTACATGGGAATGCTGGCCACCCTCATCAACGCCCTGGCCCTGGAGGAGGCCCTGCGGAGGCAGGGGGTGGAACCCCGGGTACTTTCGGCGCTGGCGGTGGAGGCCGTGGGCGAACCTTACCACCGCGAACGGGCCCTGGAGCACCTGGCGAAGGGCCGGGTGGTGATCTTCGCCTGTGGTACGGGCAACCCCTTCTTCACCACAGACACCGCGGCCACCCTGCGGGCGCTGGAGATCGGAGCGGAAATCCTCTTCAAGGCCACCAAGGTGGACGGGGTTTATGAGGACGATCCGGTGAAGAATCCCACGGCCCGGAAATATGATTATCTTTCCTACGAGGAGGTCCTGGCCCGGGGGCTCCGGGTCATGGACGCCACGGCGGTCTCTCTGGCCCGGGAACACGGGCTTCCGGTGAGGGTCTTCAATATGCTAAAATCCGGAAACATCAAAAAGGCCGTGCTCGGCGAAAGGGTCGGCACTCTGGTGGGGGGGTGAGTCAAAATGAAGGAGCTTTTCGAAGATGGCCGCAAACGCATGCAAAAGAGCCTTAAGGCCTTCAAGGAAGAAATCGCCCGCGTGCGCACCGGCCGGGCCTCTATCAGTCTCCTTGAGGGCATCAAGGTGGACTACTACGGCACCAAGATGCCCATTCCCCAGATGGCCACGGTTACGGTCTCCGAGGGCCGGTATCTGGTGATTCAGCCCTGGGATGTCTCCACCATCAAGGCCATCGAGAAGGCCATTCTGGAATCGGATCTCGGGCTCACCCCTACGAGCGACGGGAAGATCATCCGGATCGTGGTGCCCCCGCTCACGGAGGAACGCCGGCGCGATCTGGTCAAGATGGTCCGCAAGATGGCCGAGGAAGCTCGGGTGGCCATCCGCAACATCCGGCGGGAGCTCATGGATGAACTCAAGAAGAAGAAAAAAGAGGGCGAGATCTCGGAGGACGATTTCCATCGTTTCCAGGATCAGGTGCAGAAGCTCACGGATGAATTTATCGGGAAAATAGAGGAAGTTCTGGAAGAGAAAGAGAAGGAAATTCTTACGGTTTAGACCGGTGACGGAACTTGATCCCGAAAGACTGCCCCGCCATGTGGCCATCATCATGGACGGAAACGGCCGCTGGGCCAGACGGCGGGGGCTGCCCCGTTTTTTCGGCCACCGTGAGGGGGTAAAGACCGCCAAACGCATCATCACCAAGGCCTGCGAGCTCCCCATTCCGGTCCTCACCCTTTACGCCTTCTCCCGGGAGAACTGGCAGCGGCCCGAAGAAGAGATCGCGGTCCTCATGGATCTCCTGCGGGCCTATCTGCGGGAGGAACTTCCCACCATGCTCGAGAAAGGCATCCGATTCCGGGTCATCGGGGAAAGGGAGCGATTCCCGGAGGACATCCAGGAGATGATCGCCCTCTGCGAGGAGAAGACCGCGGCCGGCGAGCGGATGACCCTGGTCCTGGCCCTGAGTTACGGGGCCCGGGCCGAGATCGCCCGGGCGGCCCGGCTTCTGGCCCGGGAGGTCCTGGCCGGACGCCTCTCCCCGGAGGACATTACCCCTGAAAACTTCGCCCGCTTCCTCTACACCCGGGATCTTCCGGACCCGGATCTCCTGATCCGCACCAGCGGGGAACAAAGGCTCTCCAACTTCCTCCTTTACCAGTGCGCCTACACCGAATTTTACTTCACCCCGGTCCTCTGGCCGGATTTCACCGAGGAGGAATTTCTCCGGGCGCTGGCGGAGTACCAGCGCCGCGAGCGCCGCTTCGGAAGGGTATGAGAAACCTCGCTTTCCGGATACTTACCGCGGCCGTCCTCCTTCCCCCTCTCCTTCTCCTCATCTGGAAGGGTCCCCTCTGGGCCCTCTTTCTCCTGACCATGTTTGCCGGGGGACACGCCCTGCGTGAATGGTGGGAGATGACCGGTTTTCCCCGGGGACTTTTTATCGCGGCCTGCGGGAGTTATTTTCTGGCCTTCCTCCTGGCCCTGAAGAGCCTCCTCGGGGCCCTGTGGCTCCTTCTGGCCGGCCCCACCTTTTATTTTTTGAGGCACTTTGAAAGCGAACGCTTCCTTTCTCTCTTCACCCGGGTCGTCTTCGGTCTCTTCTATAGTTTCGTGGGCTTCTGGGCCCTTTTTCGCTTAGGCCAGATCGGTCGAGCCGAGCTTCTTTTCCTGCTGATTCTGGTCTTCCTGGAGGACACCGCGGCCTACTTCGGGGGAAAAGCCCTGGGCCGAAGGCCTTTCTTCTCCCACATAAGTCCTAGAAAGACCCTTGAGGGCTACCTCTCCGGGGTGCTGGTCGGAACCCTGGGGGCCGGAATCTGGGGCGTAAAAACCGGGCTCTTTTCTTTGGGGGAAGCCCTCGCCGTAAGTCTCCTCCTGGCCCTTCTCGCCCCGGCCGGAGATCTTCTGGAGTCCATGTTCAAGCGGGCCGCAGGGGTCAAGGATTCAGGGCGGATCCTTCCCGGACACGGAGGGCTCCTTGACCGGGTGGATGCCCTCATCTTCCTGGCCCCGCTCTTTTACGCTTACCTTGAGGTAAGGGGGTAGAGGCCTTTGAAACGGCTGGTTCTCCTGGGTTCGACCGGTTCGGTGGGCCGACAGACCCTGGAGGTGGTCTCGGATTTTCCCGAAAAGTTTCGGCTGGTGGCCCTGACCGCGGCCTCCAACTGGAAACTTCTGGCGGAGCAGGCCCTTCGCTTCCGGCCCCGGGTGGTGGTCATCCTGCGGGAAGATCTTTATCGCCCTCTCCGGGAGGCCCTTCCTCCGGGAATAGAGGTCCTCTCCGGAGAAAAGGCCCTCTCGGAGGTCGCGGCGCACCCCGAGGCGGATCTGGTGGTCTCGGCCATCGTAGGGCTGGCCGGGCTGGCCCCGACCCTTTCGGCCCTTTCGGCCGGAAAAACCGTGGCCCTGGCCAACAAGGAGGCCCTGGTCACAGGGGGGGAACTGGTGAAGGCCACGGCCCGTCGGGCCCGGGCCCGTCTCCTTCCGGTGGACAGCGAACACTCGGCTATCTTTCAGGCCCTCAAAGGACATCGGCGGCGAGAGGTGGCCCGCATCCTCCTTACGGCCTCCGGAGGCCCCTTTCGGGAACGGCCGGCGGAAAGTTTTCCGGAGATCACGCCCGAGGAGGCCCTGAAACACCCGCGCTGGCGCATGGGGGCCAAGATCACGGTGGACTCCGCCACCCTCATGAACAAGGGCCTGGAGGTCATCGAGGCCCATTTCCTCTTCGATCTCCCTTACGAGCGGATTGAGGTTCTCATCCATCCGCAAAGCATCGTGCACTCCCTGGTGGAGTTTCGCGACGGCTCCCTTCTGGCCCAGCTCAGTCTCCCGGACATGCGGCTTCCCATCGCCTACGCCCTGGCCTATCCGGAAAGACTCCCCCTGCCCTACCCCCGCCTCTCCCTCACCGAGATCGGCGGGCTTACCTTCGAACCCCCGGATCCGGTGCGTTTCCCCTGTCTCTCCCTGGCCTATGAGGCCGGCCGGCGCGGGGGCTTCTGGCCGGTGGCCCTCAACGCCGCCAACGAGGTGGCGGTGGAGGCCTTCCTGAGCCGCCGGCTGCGTTTCGACCAGATCCCCCGGTTGATAGAGGAAACCTTGGCGCATCTTTCCTTTTCCGGTAAACCGGGTAGTCTAGAGGAAATCCTGGAAGCCGATAGAAAAACCCGAAAACTGGCCCGAGCCCTGATAAAGGAGAGGTTATGCTCACGGTAGCCGCGGCCCTCTTTGTGCTTTCGCTTCTGATTATCATCCACGAGTGGGGCCATTTTCTGGCCGCAAGGCTCTTCGGCGTGATGGTCCTGCGCTTTTCCATCGGTTTCGGTCCCAAACTCTTCGGAAAGACCCTGGGGGAGACGGAATTCTGTATTTCGGCCGTCCCTCTGGGAGGATACGTGAAACTTCTGGGCGAGGGAGAGGAGGAGGTTCCGCCGCATCTCCGCTCCCGGGCCTTCTCCCAGAAGCCTCTCTGGCAGAGGGCCCTCATCGTCTTTGCCGGGCCGCTTTTCAATTTTCTGCTGGCCTGGCTGGTCTTCGCCCTCTTCTTCGCCGTTAAGGGCAAACCCCTCATGCTTCCCGAAGTGGGCAAGGTTGTGGAGGGAGGGCCCGCGGCCAGAGCGGGCCTCAAACCCGGCGACCTCATTCTCTCCGTGGACGGGGTTGAGGTCAGGACCTGGGAAGACCTCACCCGGGAGATACGCAAACACAGCGCTCGGCCCCTGATTCTCAGGGTAAAAAGGGCGGATCGGGTCCTTGAGGTCCGGTTGCAACCCGAGATCCGCACGGTAAAGAACCTTTTCGGAGAGGAGGTAAAGGTTCCGGTCATAGGCATCGTGGCCTCCGGGCGGTTCGAAACCGAAAGGGTCTCTCCCGTATTCGCCCTCTGGGAAGGGTTCCTCCGGATGCTGACCCTGATAAAACTCACCCTGGTGGCCATCGTCAAACTCATCGAGCGGGTGCTACCGCTCTCCTCTCTGGGCGGGCCGCTTCTCATCGCTCAGATGGCCGGCGAGCAGGCCCGGGAGGGTTTCCTGGCCCTCCTCCTCTTTTCCGGGATCCTTTCGGTCAATCTGGGGGTCATCAACCTCCTGCCCGTCCCCATGCTGGACGGCGGTCACCTGGTCTTTTACGCCCTGGAGGCCGTAAGGGGGCGCCCCCTTTCGGCCCGCACCCAGGAAAGGATCCAGAAGGTGGGGCTGGCCCTTCTCCTGGCTCTCATGGTGCTGGTCTTTTATAACGATCTCCTGCGGCTCTTTCCCCGATGGGTGCCCAGAATACCTCACCCCTGATTCTGGCCTTTGAGACCTCCGGGGAGACCGGCGGCGTAGCCCTTTACCGGGGGCGTCTTCTCGGAGAAGTCCTCCTTTCGGGCTCTATCACCTATTCCCGCAGGCTTCTGCCGGCGGTAGAATTTCTCCTCCGGAATCTGGGGCTTGAGCTTGCGGCGGTGGAGGTACTGGCCGTCTCTTTAGGGCCGGGAAGTTTCACCGGGTTGCGCATAGGCCTGGCCACGGTCAAAGGGCTGGCCCTGAGCCTGGGCAAACCGGTGGTGGCCGTGGAAACCCCGGCGGCGCTTGCGGCCCTGGTCCCGGAATCCCCCTATCCCATCTGTCCGGTGCTCGATGCCCGAAGGGGAGAGGTCTTCGCCGCCCTCTATAGGTTCGATCAGGATGGTCTCAGGTCCCTCCTCTCTCCCACGGTCCTTACCCCGGAAGCCCTCTGTGCGAGACTTTCCGGCCCCACGGTCTTTCTGGGAGAGGGCCTGCGGCTCTACGGGGAGTTCTTCCGTAAGCGACTCGGGAAGAACTATCTGGAGGCTCCGGGGCACTTACGGGAGGGACGGGCCTCCGGGGTAGCCTATCTGGCCGAAAAAAAGGCCCTTTCCGGAGAATTCGCCGACCCGGCCACCCTGGTGCCTTTCTATCTCCGGGCCACGGAGGCCGAAAGAAATCGGGGGTTCTCCGGTGTTTAGATTCCTCCTGAGGCGTTCGATCTCCCTCCTCATCACCTTTTTCGGCATCACGGTCCTCAGTTTCGCCGTCATCCACCTGGCCCCGGGGAGCCCGGTGAGTCCCGTAGCGGAATTCAACCCCAAGTTCACCCCGGAGATGCGGGAACGCCTGCGCCGGGAGTTCGGCCTGGATCAACCCCTTTACAGACAGTATCTCCGGTGGCTCAAGGGGCTGGTCACCCTGGATCTCGGAAGGTCCTTTGCCCCGGACCGACGACCGGTCTGGGAGAAGATCCGGGAGCGTCTGCCGGTGACCATCCTCATCAACGCCCTGGCCCTGGGGCTTATTCTGGTAGTAGGCATTCCGCTGGGGGTGGCTTCGGCCGTGCGGGAGGGAAGCCTCTTCGACCGGGCCACCACGGTCCTGGTCTTCCTGGGCTATGCCATGCCGGGCTTCTGGCTGGCCCTGCTCCTGATGCTGCTTTTCGGAGTCAAGCTCGGCTGGCTTCCCATCTCGGGGCTTCACAGTCTCATGGGCTATGAATCCCTGAGCCCCCTGGGCAAACTCCTCGACTGGGCCAAACACCTCGTCCTTCCGGTCTTCGTGGCGGCCTTCGGCGGGCTGGCCGGCATCTCGCGTTACATGCGCTATAGCATGCTTGAGGCCCTCTCCCAGGACTACATCCTGACGGCCCGGGCCAAAGGACTTCCCGAACGTCAGGTACTCTACAAACACGCCCTGCGCAACGCCCTCCTGCCCATCATCACCATCCTGGGACTCTCAGTCCCGGGCCTGGTGGGAGGAAGCGTCATCTTTGAATCCATCTTTGGTATCCCTGGGGTGGGACAGCTCATGTGGCAGGCGGTCATGGCCCGGGACTATCCGGTCATCATGGGCAACCTGGTGATCGTTTCCGTTCTGACCCTGCTGGGCAATCTCCTGGCGGATATCGGTTATGCCCTGGCCGACCCCCGAATTCGCCTGGAGGGCCGGCGCTAGATGGAGATCTTTCGGCTACTCTGGCGTCATCCCTGGGGGCGGTTTTCGCTCCTTTCCACCGGGGCCCTGATCTTCGTGGCCCTGGCAGCCCCCTATCTCACCCCCTACGATCCCCTGGCCGTGGATGTTCGGCACGTGCTCGAACCCCCTTCCCGGGCCCATCCCTTTGGAACCGATCTCCTGGGCCGGGACGTGCTCTCCCGTATGATCTATGGCACCCGGATCTCGCTTGAAGTGGGCGTGGTGGCCGTGGGGCTTTCGCTCCTCCTGGGCACGATCCTGGGGGCTCTGGCGGGCTATTACGGGGGAGTGGTGGACACCCTGATCTCCCGGCTCATAGACATCATGCTCTGTTTCCCCACCATCTTTCTGATCCTGGCGGTCATCGCCTATCTTGAACCCTCCATCCTGAACATCATGATCGTGATCGGTCTTACCGGCTGGATGGGCGTGGCCCGATTGGTGCGGGCGGAGTTCCTGAGTCTGCGGGAGCGGGAATTCGTGCTCTCCGCCAGACTGGCCGGAGCCTCGGACCTCCGGATCATCTTTCGCCATCTTCTGCCGAACGCCCTGCCTCCCATCCTGGTGGCCGCCACCCTGGGCGTGGGAAACGCCATCCTGATCGAATCCGCTCTTTCCTTCCTGGGACTGGGCGTCCAGCCCCCTACCCCCTCCTGGGGAAACATGCTCACCGAGGGCAAAACCTGCCTGGAGGTGGCCTGGTGGCTTTCGGTCTTTCCGGGGCTGGCCATCCTCTTTACCGTGCTCTCCTTCAATCTCCTCGGGGAGACCCTCCAGGAAATCACCAACCCCCGCAAGCGGGCCCTCTAACTCCCTCGGGTTGCCCTTCCGGCAGGAATACTTATCTTATGAAGCAGAGAATGAAAGAAAGGAGGTGATAGATATGGCTGAACTGGCTGTATGGCGTCCTCTTCAGGAATTAAGACGGGAAATCGACCGTATCTGGGATGAATTCTTTGGTCGGATGCGTCCTCCGGAAAGATGGGAGGGGTTCGAATGGGCCCCGGCGGTAGACGTTTCAGAGACCGAGGAGGCCGTGGTGGTAAGGGCGGATGTGCCCGGTCTTGAGCCGGAGAATATCGAGGTCCATCTTTCCGGAAACACGCTGACCATCAGGGGGGAAAAGAAACAGGAAAAAGAGGAGAAGAAGGAAAATTTTTACCGTGTGGAGCGGGTCTACGGTTCCTTTCTGCGGACCATAGAGCTTCCGGCGGAGGTGGAGGCCGATAAGGTGGAGGCCACCTACAAAAACGGCGTGCTAAAGATCGTGCTTCCCAAAAAGGCCGAGGCCAAAGGCAAGGCCATAAAGATTAAAGTGGAAAAATAAACTAAAGCGCGCAGGCCTTCCTCATGGAAGGCAGGGCGTGTTCCCGACACGCCAGCACGTTGAATCACCCTTTACGTCCCAGATAGGCCTGCCTGGCCTCGGGAATGGGTTCCCCGCAGATGGCGCAGCGGGGAACCCCGTTCCACTTCTTTTGAGCCTTCCAGAGCTCTTCGGCCAGTTGTTTGGCCCCTTTAGGTCTTGGCATCAGGGTCTAACCTCCACCAGTTTTTTGACGGAAACCGGTTTGACCCGCCGCAGGATCTCCCGGCGATGTTCTTTCAGGAGTCTCAGGGTCTGCGGATGGGGGTGAGCGATAACCACCAGTTTCCGCCTCCGGCGGGCTTCCCTGAACATCCGGTCCAGGCTCTTTTTGAGATCACGGTAGTCAAGATTATTATCCAGAAAAATATCCCGCTCAGCAAACGGAACTTTCAGCAGTTCAGCCACAAAAGGAGCCACCGTGGCCGGCGTGGTTCGACTATCCACAAAAAAGAACCCTTTTCTCTTGATTTCCTGCATAACCCAGAGCATTCGCAGAGGATCCTGAGAGAAAAGGGAACCCATGTGCTGGTTGGCTCCCTCGGCATAAGGCACCCGGGACAGCATCTTTCGGGTCCGTTCGCGGATTTCGTTTTCTCCCATGGTGACCGTAAGGGC
>JALWCD010000098.1 GCA_027036915.1 Thermodesulfatator sp.
AGGATCTTGGAAGGCAAAAGAAGGCTTGTCGAAAGACCAGACTCAGGTTTAAAAAGACGACTCAGGAAGGGGGTGACATTTTCCCCTTGCAGTTAGGGTGACATTTTCGCTCTGCGGTAACAGGGTTCTGTTCCATATTAAAAATGAGTCCATTCGGAACTCAGGCTTGCTTTTTTCGAGGTTTTAAGGTATTTGAGACCAGACTTTCGGAAAGGAGGGGCTTCCATGCGTACCGTCCTGGTCCTGGCTTTCTTTATGATTTTCTGGTTACCCCGGGTCTGGTCGGCCGGATTTCAGCTCTTTAACGATGGCTCGGCCCGGGTGATAGGACTCGGGGCTGCGGTTACGGCGCGGACGGACCTGGTGGAGGCCGCCTGGTACAACCCCTCGGCCACGGCCTTCCTCAAGACCCCGGAGGTGATGACCGGACTGGCCCTGATCTATCCCTCGGTGGAGTTTGAAAATAACCGGGGCAAAGATTACGAAATGACCGAGATGCTCCATCCCCTGCCTTTTCTTTACGCGGCCTACCCCGTTTCCGACCGCTTCACCCTTAACTTTTCCTTCAACGTGCCCTACGGGCTTACCACCGACTGGGATAGCGACTGGGCCGGACGCTACGATGCGGTTTACACCAAGTTGCGCTGCTACTTCTTCACCCCCTCGGTGGCGGTAAAGATTACCGACCGGCTTTCGCTGGGTTTTGGAGCCCAGATCGTTTATGCGGATGCGGAATTGAGAAAATACATAGATCCCGCGGTACCAAATGTTAAAACTAAGTTAACCGGAGACGACTGGGACGCCGGCTGGGTGGTGGCCCTCACCTATAAGCTCTTTGAGCACACCACCCTCGGCCTCACCTATCGCTCCCAGATCACCCTGGATCTTGATGGCGATGCCAAGTATTACAATGTGCCTCCTATTTTGGCCGGTCTCTTCCGCAACGGGGACGGGGAGGTTTTTCTGGATCTTCCGGACACCCTCTCCTTAGGGATCACCACCCGGGTCCTTCCCGGCTGGACCCTGAGCCTTGATCTCCTCTGGAGCGGCTGGAGCACCTACGAGCAGTTAAAATTCAAATACGACTATGTCCCGGGGACCGGGCGGCCCGGCTCCGTGATTCAGCCCAAGGACTGGGACGATGTGTGGTCCGTACGGGTGGCCGCGGAACACGCTCTGACCGAGAGTCTGGTCCTCCGGGTAAGCTATGTCTTTGACCCCTCGCCTATTGACGATCGCTACCGCGGCCCGGAGCTTCCCACCAACGACCGGCATCTCTTCAACCTGGGGCTGGGTTATGTGCGCGGGAACCTGGGGTTTAATGTGGCCTACACCTATCTTCACATGGAGGACGCCAAACCCGGGACCGCAGCCGAGGCCAACCGCTCCGGGCTTTCCGGAACCTACGAAGGCGAGGCCCATGTGCTCGCCTTTGACCTCCACTACCGGTTCTAAGGCATGAACCGCACCCTTGAACCCTTCCGGGAGGATCGGGGGCTGGCTTCCATCCCGGAGGTCTTCTTCCGCTCGGTGAGGGACTTCGGGCCCCGGCCGGCCCTCTCCGTCTTTCGGGAGGGGGCCTACCGGCACCTCACCTATGAGGAGCTCGGGGAGCGGGTGCGGTGGCTGGCCTCGGGGCTCAGGACGCTCGGGTTTTCCCGGGGGGATCGTTGCGCCATCCTCGGGCCTAACTCCCCGGAATGGGCCTTAAGTTATCTTTCCGTGCTTTTGGCCGGCGGGGTCTGCGTTCCGGTGGACTCCCTTCTTAAGCCCTACGAGTTTCGGCACATCTTTGAGGAGGCCCGGGTCCGTTTCATCTTCGTGGCCCCGAAGTTCCTTGAAACCGTGCTTGAGCTTGATGAGGAACTCGGGCTTTTTAAGCGGATCATCCTCTTTGAGAGGATCTCCGGAGAGCATCCCCGGAAGGTGACCGACATTCCCGCCCTCCTTGAGAAGGGCCAAAAAAAGGCCAAGCCCCCGGTTTTCCCCGATTTGGATGACCTTGCGGTCCTCATCTACACCTCCGGCACCACCGGCAAGGCCAAGGGGGTGATGCTCACCCATCGGAACATCGTCTCGGATGTGGCGGCCTGTTACCGGAGTCTCCCCTTTGATCACAGGGATCGGTTCCTTTCGGTGCTTCCCATGCACCATACCTTTGAATGCACCGCCGGTTTCCTGCTTCCCCTTTACGCCGGGGCCCACATCACCTTCGCCCGAAGTCTCAAGTCCCGGGACATTCTGGCGGACCTCAAGGCCTCGCGGACCACGGTCATGCTGGGAGTGCCCCTCCTTTTTCAGAAGCTTTACGAGGGACTTATGCGGGCCGTAAAAAAAGCCCCCCTTCCCAAGAGGGCCCTCTTTCACACCCTTATGCGGTTGGTGCGGACCTCGGAGAGGTTCGGCCGGTCCGAGGAGGCCGGAAGGCTCCTTTTTCGGGGGCTGCGGGAAAGAGCCGGCCTTTCGCATCTCCGGTTCTTCGTCTCCGGAGGGGCGCCCCTTCCGCCCCATCTGCCGAAGGCCTTCAGGCGCTTGGGGCTA
Source organism: Thermodesulfatator sp. (assembly GCA_027036915.1). Lineage (GTDB taxonomy): Bacteria > Desulfobacterota > Thermodesulfobacteria > Thermodesulfobacteriales > Thermodesulfobacteriaceae > Thermosulfurimonas_A. The sequence goes on from JALWCD010000098.1 coordinate 2,542, forward strand.
AAACTCATTCAGGGCTACGGCCTTACGGAGGCAAGCCCCGTGCTCACCGTGAATCCCCCGCAGGCCCCGCGGGACGAAAGCGTGGGCCTCCCCCTTCCCGGGGTGGAGGTTAAGGTGCGGGAGCCCGACGCTCAGGGAGTGGGCGAACTCTGTTTCCGTGGGCCCATGGTCATGAAGGGCTATTACGAAAACCCCGAGGCCACCCGGGCGACCTTTGACGAGGAGGGCTTTTTGCGCACCGGCGACCTGGGGTTCGTGGACGCCGAGGGCTATGTCCACATCTGCGGCCGGGCCAAAAATTTGATCGTGACCCCGGCGGGAAAGAATGTCTATCCCGAGGAGATTGAGGCCGAACTGGACAAAAGCCCCTACATCCTTGAGAGCATGGTCTTCGGTTTTCCGCGAAGGGGAGGCGAGGAGGTCTGGGCGGTGATCGTTCCGGACTACGAGGCCATCGAGCGGGACTTTCACGGAAAACACCTGCGCGAGGCGGATGTGGAGAAACTCATCGCCGGAGAGGTCCGTAAGCGCATGGCGCCTCTTGCGGACTACAAGCGGGTAAAGAGGTTCCTCATAAGGGACGAGGAACTTCCCAAGACCTCCACCCGCAAGATCAAGCGGCACCTCGTGATCCCCAAGCTCATTGCCGATCTTGAGAAAAGGGGTAAATAAGGAGGTCAAATTCCCCCTCCTGGCCTCCCCCTCTGGGGGAGGGAGGCTCCCC
>JALWCD010000099.1 GCA_027036915.1 Thermodesulfatator sp.
TTCATGTGGCGCTGCCCCGGGTGCGGGATTTCAGGGGACTTCCCCGGCGCGGTTTCGACGGCCGTGGGAATTACACCCTGGGGCTTGAGGATCACACCATCTTTCCGGAGCTCGATCCTAACGAGGCGGGCCGGGCGAAGGGGATGAACATTACCATCGTGACCTCCGCGGAGACGGACGAGGAGGCTTATGAGCTTTTGAAACTTCTGGGGTTGCCGTTTAGGAGGTAAAGATGCCGCGCAAAGCTCAGCTTTTTAAGAAGCCCAAGTTCAGGGTTCGGCACCGCAATCGGTGTTCCATTTGCGGGCGACCGAGGGGTTACATCCGGCGCTTTGGTCTCTGCCGGATTTGTTTCCGCAGACTGGCCTCGGAGGGCAAGATCCCCGGGGTAAGAAAAGCCAGCTGGTAAGGGGTGAGAAGCCATGATGACGGATCCCATTGCGGATATGCTAGCCAGGATCAGAAACGCGCTCATGGCGCGACACAAGACCGTGGAGATACCGGCCTCGAAGCTCAAGCAGGAGATAGCGAGGATCTTGAAAGAAGAGGGCTATATCGAGGATTACGAGTTTGTGGCCGAGGGGCCTCAGGGCAAGATCGTGATCACTCTGAAGTATGACGAGAACCGGCGTCCGGTAATCGCGGGTCTCAAGCGGGTGAGCAAACCGGGGCGTCGGATCTATGCTGGAGCCAAGAAACTTCCCCGGGTGATGGGGGGGCTTGGAATCGCTATCATATCCACCTCGCGAGGGATTATGACCGACCACGAGGCCCGAAAACGGGGCGTGGGCGGGGAAATTCTTTGTGAAGTCTGGTAAGGGGTGAAGAGTTATGGCTACGGAATCCCGCATCGGTAGAAGGCCGGTACCCATCCCCAAAGGGGTTAAGGTTGAGATAAAAGAAGGACGTATTCTGGTAGAGGGGCCCAAGGGGAAACTGGAGAAACCCCTTCCGCCCATGGTGGAGGTGGAGGTTCAGGAGGGGGCCGTACGGGTTAAGCCCCAGGAGGTGCGCAAGAAGCTTCAGCGCAAGGCCAAGGCCTTTCAGGGGCTCACCCGGGCCCTGATCAACAATATGGTCATCGGGGTAACCCAGGGGTTCACCCGGTCGCTCGACATCGTGGGTCTGGGATACCGGGCGGAACCCAAGGGGGATGAAATCGTTTTTCATCTGGGTTACTCCCATCCCATCAATTTCAAGCTGCCTCCGGGCGTGAAGGCCAAGGTGGAGAAGGGTTCCGGGGACGTGCAGGCCCGGGTGATCCTGGAGGGAATTGACAAGGAACTTCTGGGGGAGACCGCGGCCCGGATCAGGCGTCTGCGTCCCCCTGAGCCTTACAAGGGTAAGGGCATCCGTTACACGGGTGAACAGATCATTCGGAAGGCCGGTAAGGCCGGTAAGGCCGGAAAATAATCGGGGGGAATAGGACCTCCCCGAAGGAGGAAAAGGGATGCTTCGGAGGGAAAAACTTAAAAAGGTCGAGCGGAGGCTCCGACGGAAGAAACGGGTGCGCAAGAAGGTGTTCGGGACGCCCGAACGTCCCAGGCTTTCGGTTTATCGGAGTCTCAAGCACATTTACGCCCAGATTATCGACGATATTCGGGGGCATACCCTGGTGGCGGCTTCTTCCCTTTCGCCGGAGATTCGGGAGCGCTGGGAGGAGCTCAAGAAGGAGGGCGGAAAGACCGCGGTGGCCAGAGCGGTGGGGGAGTTACTGGGCAAGAAGGCCGTAGAGGCCGGGATCAAGAAGGTGGTCTTTGACCGCGGAGGTTTTAAATATCACGGACGGGTCAAGGCGCTGGCGGAGGGCGCCAGGGCCGCGGGCCTTGAATTTTAGGAGAAGGAGGGAGTCTAGGTGGCCACGGCAAAGGGTACGGAAGAGCTGATGGAGAAGATCATTTTCATCAATCGGGTGGCCAAGGTCCACAAGGGCGGACGTCGATTCCGTTTTTCGGCCATCGTGGTGGTGGGCGACGGCCAGGGCCGGGTGGGTTACGGTCTGGGGAAGGCTCCGGAGGTCCCGGATGCCATCCGGAAGGCCCTGGAGAAGGCCCGTAAAAATATGATTCAGGTACCGGTGATAAACGGGACCATTCCCCACGAGATCACGGTGGATTTCGGGGCGGCCAAGGTGTTGCTCAAGCCCGGCCGTCCGGGAACGGGTGTGATCGCCGGAAGTACCATCCGAGCCATCATGGACGCGGCCGGCATTCGGGATGTGGTTACCAAGTGCATTGGCAGCACCAATCCTCACAACGTGGTCAAGGCCACCTTTAAGGCTCTGGAGAGTCTGCAGAGTCCGGAATATGTGGCTAGAAAACGGGGTTTTACGGTAGAAGAACTCCTGGAGAGGATCGGCCATGGGCAAAAAGCTTAAGATTACCCTGGTGCGAAGCAAATACGGTTGGTCCAGGAAACAGAGGGCGACCATTGCCGGTCTGGGTTTGAGGAAGATCGGGCATACGGTGGTACGGCCGGACAATCCCTGCATCCGGGGCATGGTGGAGAAGGTCAAACATCTGGTAAAGGTGGAGGAGATCGATGAGTGAGGGTTTGATCACTCTGGCTAACTTGAAACCTTTTGCCGGTTCTAAACACCGGGAAAAGCGCGTGGGCCGTGGCCCCGGATCCGGCCATGGCAAGACCTCCTGCCGGGGCCAGAAGGGTCAGCGGGCCCGAAGCGGAGGCGGGGTTCCGCCCTGGTTTGAGGGCGGGCAGATGCCTCTTATCCGGCGCCTGCCCAAGAGGGGGTTCAGGAATCCTTTTCGGGTGGAATACAAGGTGGTCAACGTGGGGGATCTGGCCCGGAAGTTCTCCGAGGGGGCCACGGTGGACGTGGAGGCCCTGAAAGCGGCCGGTCTGGTCCGGGGGCGCGAGGTGCGGGTGAAGCTTCTGGGCGACGGTGAGATCGACTTTGCGGTCACGGTTAAGGTGCACGCGGTCTCTAAAAGCGCCCGGGAGAAGATCGAGCGAGCCGGGGGCCGGGTGGAGCTCATCGAGGCCTAGGATATGATCAGGACTTCCGGTGTAGAAAGCCTGGCCAACATTCCGGAACTCCGGCGCCGGATCTTTTTTCTCCTTGGGGCCCTGGCCATCTATCGGATAGCGGTGCATATTCCCACGCCGGGAATTGATGCCGAGGCCCTCCTGGCCCTTTTTTCCCGGGCCGGTGGGACGATCTTCGGTTTCATCGACATGTTTTCCGGAGGGGCCCTGCGGCGGCTTTCGGTCTGTGCCCTGGGGATCATGCCTTACATCAGTGCTT
>JALWCD010000100.1 GCA_027036915.1 Thermodesulfatator sp.
GTCTTTGACGAGGTGGACGCCGGAATTCCGCGGAAGAAAGGGCCAGGGAGGAAAGCTCCCGGGTTACGCCCTCGGAAAGCCTTCGGGCCGCAGCGCGTCTCCTGGAGGAAAGCTCAAGGGCAAGGCGTAGGGCTTCTTCAAAAAGCCGCCTTTCCCTTGCGCGAAGTTCGGAAAGCCTCTCCTCTCCGCACTCCAGAGTCTCGCGCCGCCGTTTGAGATCCTCAAGGGTGGCAAGGATCTCCTCCACCGTGGCTCCGTATTTGCGCTTCAGGTGTTCAATGCGGGAAAGACGACCTTCCACCTCCTCAAGCCGGGCGTCGTCCTCGGGAAGGTCGGAAAGACGGGCGGAAAGCTCGCGCTCGGCCTCAAGGACCTCGTAGTAGGCCTCCTCAAGGCGGGCAAGGAGGGGGGAAAATTCGCCCTCAATCCGGGAAAGATCCTTGAGGCGAGAGAGGGCAAGGGATAAGGCCTCCCCCGCCCGCCCGAGGGCCTCGCTTCCCTCGGAAAGGCCCTCCTTGAGGCGGGAGAGGTTCCGGAGGATCTCCCGTTCCTTAAAGAGGGCCTCGTCCTCGCCCGGGGAAAGGCCGGCCTCCTCAATCTCCCGGATCTGGAAGTCAAGGAAATCCCGCTCCCTTTCGGCCTGAGAAAGTTCGGCCTCAAGCCTCCTTCTTTCTTCGGCCGCCTCGCGCCATCGGGAGAAGGCTTCGGCATAGGCCCGGCGTTCTTCGGAAAGACCGGCGAAGAGATCAAGGAGGTTCAGGCGGTATTCCGGGGAAAGGAGGGCCCGGAACTCGTGCTGCCCGGTAAGGACTACGAGGCCCCGGGTAAGCTCGGAAAGCATTCGGAGGGTCACCGGGGTTCCGTTTACAAAGATGCGGGAGCGATCTGGGGTGATCACCCGGCGCACCAGGATTTCCTCCGCGGGCTCAAGCCCTAAGGTGGAAAGTCTTTCGGGAAGCTCCGGCCCGGAAAAGAGGGCCTCTACCACGGCCTCTCCCGCGCCCGGTCGCAGATAATCCGGCCCGGCCCTCTCCCCCAGGACAAGCCTTAAGGCCTTGATGAGAAGCGACTTTCCCGCCCCGGTCTCCCCGGTAAAGACCGTAAAACCCGGGGAGAGCGAAAGCGCGGCCTCTTCAATCAGGAGAAAGTTTTTGAGCCGCAGCTCGCAGAGCATGATCTTTAATTATAAACATGCTAAAATAGCGGTGAAAACCGGAGGGAGTAAAAACCATGGAGGCCACGCCCGAAAGCGTATGGATTTATCTCCAGGAGGTTGGGAAACGTCTTGATCAGGTGGGCGAGGAGATCCGGGAGTTAAGGGAGGCCTTGCGGGAACAGGGACGGGAAACGGAGAGGTTAAGGGAGGCCTTGCGGGAGCAGGGACGGGAAACGGATCAAAAGATTCGCGAGCTTTCGGCCCTTTTCACCACGCAGTGGGGGAAGCTGGTTGAGGCCCTGGTTGAACCCGGAACGGTGAATCTTTTCCGGGAAAGGGGCATAAAAGTCCGGCGTTCGGCAAGACGCGTAGAGGTGGAGGACGAGCAAGGACGAAAGCTTGCGGAATATGACATTTTCCTTGAAAACGACGAGGAGGTGGTCATCATAGAGGTAAAGACCACGGTAAAGAAGGAGGATGTGGACGAACTTCTGGAAAAGCTTAAGGAATTTAAAAAGCTCAATCCGAAGTACAAGGGATACAGGGTTTACGGGGCGGTGGCGGGTCTGGGGTATGATGAAGGGGTGGACAGATATGCTTATCGGTGCGGTTTATTTGTGCTTAAGTCCGAGGGCGGGGTGATCCGGATCGCCAACGATCCCGCCTTTAAACCCCGAATCTGGTAGGAGAAACATTCTTTTCCCGGGAGGTCGGCATGGCTCTTGACAAGAGGAAGGCGGTGGAGGCCGCCATCAGTCAGCTTGAGCGCCAGTTCGGAAAGGGCGCCATCATGCGCCTGGGGGATAAGGAAAAGCGTATCGAGGTGCGCGCCATCCCCACGGGCTCGCTCTCTTTAGATATTGCCACCGGCATAGGGGGCATCCCCCGGGGACGCATCACCGAGGTCTTCGGGCAGGAATCCTCGGGGAAGACCACGCTGGCCCTCCACGTGGTGGCCCAGGTGCAGAAAGAAGGGGGCATTGCGGCCTTCATCGATGCGGAGCACGCCCTTGACGTGCACTATGCGGAAAAACTCGGGGTCAAGGTGGACGATCTTCTCATCAGCCAGCCCGACACCGGGGAGCAGGCCTTAGAGATCGCGGAGGTGCTCGCCCGAAGCGGGGGGGTGGACCTCATCGTGGTGGACTCCGTGGCCGCTCTGGTCCCGGCGGCCGAGCTTGAGGGCGAGATGAGCGACCAGCAGGTGGGGCTTCAGGCCCGGCTCATGTCCAAGGCCATGCGCAAGCTCACCTCGGTCATCGGCAAGACCGACACCGCGGTCCTTTTCATCAACCAGACCCGTATGAAGATCGGGGGCTACGGCCAGCAGGAGACCACCACCGGAGGCATGGCCCTTAAGTTCTACGCCACCTTAAGGCTTGACATCCGGCGCATCGGACAGGTCAAGGACGGCCAGGAGCAGATCGGAAACCGTACCAAGGTCAAAGTGGTGAAGAACAAACTGGCTCCCCCCTTCCGGGAGGCGGAGTTCGACATCCTCTTCGGCGAGGGGATCTCCCGCGAGGGAGAGCTTATAGACCTGGGGCTGGCCATGGGGCTCATCGAGAAGAGCGGTTCCTGGTTTTCGTACGGCGGGGAGAGACTCGGCCAGGGCCGGGAGAATGTAAGGCGTCTGCTGAAAGAGAAACCGGAACTGGCCGCTGAGATTGAGGCCCGTATCCGGGAGATGGCCGGACTTCCCGTGCCTGAAAGCGTTTCCGGGGAAAGCTAAGGCATGGAAATCTCCGAGCTCCGCGAACGTCTTTCCGGCCTTAGCGTCCTGGTGGTTGGCGACCTGATGCTGGATCAGTATTTCTGGGGAGAGGTCCGGCGCATCTCGCCCGAGGCTCCGGTGCCGGTTTTTGAGCTTCAGGAGATCTCCCACGCCCTGGGAGGGGCGGCCAACGTGGCCGCCAATCTGCGGGGACTGGGGGTAAAGACCGAACTCTGCGGGCTGGTGGGGCGCGACCGCGAGGGCGAGGTTTTCCGAAGGCTTGCGGAGGAAGCGGGGCTGGGGCTTTCGGCCCTGGTGGAAGATCCGGATCGGCCCACCACGGTAAAGACCAGGGTCATAGCCCGGGCCCAGCATCTCCTGCGCATCGACACCGAAAAGACTGCTCCCCCTTCTACCGGGATCAAGGAGACCCTCAAGGCCCGGATTGAAGAACTTCTTCCCGGTATTCAGGCCCTCATCCTTTCGGATTACGCCAAGGGCGTACTGGTTTCTCCGGCCTTCTGTGCCTGGCTGGTGGAAGAAGCCCGGCGCCGGAGGATACCGGTTTTCGTGGATCCCAAGGGTCTGCATTGGGAAAAATACACCGGGGCCACCTGCATCACCCCCAACCGCCGGGAATTCAACGAAATCCTGAAGGTGCTGGGGCTTCCGGAAGAGGACCTGGCCCTGGGGGCCCGCAGTCTTTCCGAAAGATACGATCTGACTTTTATGGTGGTTACGCTGGGGGCGGAGGGTATGTTTCTTTATCATCCCGAGGAAGGCAACTGGCATTTTCCAGCCCGGGCCAAAGAGGTCTACGACGTCTCCGGGGCCGGAGACACGGCCATTGCGGCCCTTACGGCCTTTTACACCGCGGGGCTGCCCCTGAAAGAGGTGGTGGCCTATGCCAATCTCTGCGCCGGAGTGGTGGTGGGCAAAATGGGCACCAAACCCATCCTCTGGGAAGAATTCGAAAAAGCTTTGAAGGAAGGAGGTTAAAATGGGCGAAATTGTAGCGGTCACTGCGAGGGAAATCCTGGATTCGCGAGGCAACCCCACCGTGGAGGCGGAGGTCTTCCTGGACTCCGGGGCCTTCGGTCGGGCCGCCGTACCTTCCGGGGCCTCCACCGGGACCCACGAAGCCCTGGAGCTGCGGGACGGAGAGGAAAGGCGTTTCGGAGGAAAGGGCGTGCTCCGGGCGGTGCAAAACGTAAACGAGATCATCGGCCCGGAGATCGTGGGGCTTGAATCCACCGAACAGGCCGAGATCGATCGCATCCTCATTGAACTTGACGGCACGGAAAACAAGAGCCGCCTGGGGGCCAACGCCATCCTTGCGGTCTCCATGGCCGTGGCCCAGGCTTCGGCGGCCGAGGCCGGGCTTCCGCTTTTCGCTTACCTGGGAGGAGTGGGGGCCAGGGTGCTTCCGGTACCCTTCATGAACGTGCTAAACGGCGGAGCCCATGCGGACAATCCGCTGGATATTCAGGAATTCATGATCGTGCCCTGCGGCTTCGGGAGTTTTTCCGAGGCCCTGCGGGCCGGAGCCGAGGTCTATCAGAGCCTCAAGAGGGTGCTCAAGGAACGCGGGCTTTCGGTCTCCGTGGGGGATGAAGGGGGTTTTGCTCCGCAAATTAAGGATACCCGCGAGGCCCTGGATCTTTTGCTTACCGCCATTGAGCGGGCCGGATATCGACCGGGCGAGGAGATCATGCTCGCCCTTGACGCGGCGGCCAGTGAGTTTTACCGTGACGGCCGCTATCATCTTGAAGGCCGTGCGCTCTCGGCCGAAGAAATGGTCGAATTCTACTCCGAACTCCTAAGGGACTTCCCCATCGTCTCCATTGAGGATCCCCTCTCCGAGGACGACTGGGAGGGCTGGGAGACCCTCTCGCGCGAGCTGGGAGACCGGATCCAGATCGTGGGCGACGACATCTTCGTCACCAACGTGAAACGTATCCGCGAGGGGCTTGAAAGGGGGATCGCCAACGCCGTCCTCATCAAGCTCAATCAGATCGGAACGGTTTCCGAGACCCTTCAGGCCGTGGAGCTGGCTCACCGGAACGGCTGGCGCACGGTGATCTCCCACCGCTCCGGAGAGACCGAGGACACCTTCATTGCGGACCTTGCGGTGGCCGTAAACTCCGGACAGATCAAGACCGGGGCCCCCTGCCGCAGCGAACGGGTAGCCAAGTACAACCAACTTCTGCGCATCGAGGCGGAACTGGGGCCGTCAGCCCTCTTTGCAGGCTGCGAACTTTACCGCCGGAGGTAAAAAATCGGGGACGGAGGGAAAAATGAGAGTGAGAATGTTAATCTTTTTCTTTCTTGTGGCTGTTTTGTCCGGTATGGCTTATGGAAGGGAAGGATTCAGGGTTACGAATGAGATGATTTACGAAAAGCTTGTAAATATAGAAAAGCGACAGGCGGTGCTTGGGGAACGGATCAATCACCTTGAAGGACGAATGGAGGATCTTAACCGGCGCATAAGCGATCTGCGGGAGGATATGAATAAACGATTCGAACAAATAGATAAGCGGTTTGAACAGGTAGACAAACGGTTTGAACAGGTGGATAAGCGGTTTGAACAGCAGGATAAGAGGTTTGGCGATCTTATGAGTTTTTTGTGGATTCTTGCCGGGATATTTACCACTCTGGTGGCGGCGGTGATAGGGATAGTGATATGGGACAGGAGAACGGCGGTAAGGGCCGCGGTAAAGGAGGCCTCACGGGAGATGGAGAGGGAGTTCAGATTGCGTGACCTTGCAAAGATCCTTGAAGTGTTAAGGGAAAGAGCGCGTACAGACAGGGAACTCTCAGTAATTCTCAGAAATTACGGGCTGCTTTAATTTTTGTGACCCGCTCGGAACTTGAAAAGCGCCTGAAGGAAAGGCTTTTCCAGGCCGGGATCCGCTGGTCTTCTGCCGAGGTGCGCACCGCCCTCGAGGCTTTTTTTGAGCTTGCGGAAGAACTTCTCCGGGAGGGAAAACCCGTGGGGCTTCCGGGGTTCGGAACCTTAGAAGTTGCCGAAAGAGCGCCTCGCAAGGGCTACCATTTTCCCTCCGGAAAAGTGATAGAGATCCCGCCACGGAAAACCGTGCGCTTTCGGCCTTCCCGAAGACTCAAAAAGCTCTTAAGATCCGAGTAAAGAGGCCACGGCTTTGCGCACGGCCTCCTTGAGCCCGGAGACGGCCTCCGGGCGGTTTCCTCCGCCCTGGGCCATCTCCGGGCGACCGCCGCCACGGCCCCCAACCACCGGGGCCACGGCCTGAAGGAGTTTTCCCGCCGGAATCCTTCCGGAAACATCCCTCGTCACCACGGCAGGGAGCTGCACCTTCCCCTCGTTTACGGCGTAAAGGAAGACCACCCCGGAGCCGAGTTTGTCCCTTAAGAAATCGCCCATCTCCCGGAGTTCGGCCGCATTGCGCGCCGGGACCTCGGCACAGAGGACCTTAACCCCGGAGACCTCAAAGACCCCGGAAAGCTTCTCCTCAAGGGTTTTTCGTGCGGCCCCGGACTTAAGTCTTTTCACCTCGGCCTCAAGTTCCTTTACCCTTTCGAGGAGGCGCTCCACCTGGCGTTCAAGTTCCTCGGGGCGGGCGCGAAGAAGGGCCGCGGTTTTCCGCAACCGATCCTCCAGGGAAAAGACCCAGCGCAGGGCTGGCTCCCCGGCCACGGCCTCCACCCGACGCACCCCGGCGGAAACGCTTCCCTCGGAGACGATCTTGAAGAACCCCAGCTCCCCGGTGCGCTTCACATGGGTCCCCCCGCAGAGCTCAAGCGAGAAATCACCGATCTTTATCACCCGCACCCTCTCCCCGTACTTTTCCCCGAAAAGGGCCATGGCCCCCATGGAAAGGGCCTCCTTTAAGGACACCACCCGCACCTCAACCGGAAGGTCCTCCCGGATCTTGCGGTTCACCAGTTCCTCCACCGCCCGGATTTCCTCGGGCTTTAAGGCCTCAAAATGGGTGAAATCAAAGCGCAGGCGATCCGGGGCCACGAGGGAGCCCGCCTGACGCACGTGTTCGCCGAGCACCCGGCGCAGGGCCGCATGCAGGAGATGCGTGGCCGTATGGTGCCGGGCGGTGGAAAGACGCCGATCGGCGGTGACCTCAAGGCGCACCCGCGCTCCCTTCCGCAGGTCCCCGGAGGCCACTCTTACCCGGTGAAGGATCAGGTTCCCGAAACGACGGGCCTCAAGCACCTCGGCGGAAAGCCCCGGAGAGAGCACCAGACCGGTATCCGCCACCTGACCGCCCCCCTCGGGATAAAAGGGAGTCTCGGAAAAGACGACCAGGGCCTCCTCCCCGGCCGAAACCCCGGAAACCTCTTCTTCTCCCTTCACCAGGGCCAGGACCTCGGCCTCGGCCGAAAAGCTTTCGTAACCCTTAAAGGGGGTGGCCGGAAGCCTTTCTGAAAGGCGCTTCAGGACCTCCGGGGCCCGGGAAAGCTCCCCCTTCCAGGACTCCCGGCTTCGCTTTCGGGCCTCCTCCATGGCCCGCTCAAAGCCCTCAAGGTCAAGCTCAAAGCCCCGGGAAAGGGCCACATCCCGCACGATGTCGTGAGGGAATCCATAGGTGTCGTAAAGGCGAAAGATGACCTCCCCGGGGATGCGGCGCTCTCCGGCTGCCGAAAGGCGTTTTAGTTCCTCCTCGAGGATCTCAAGCCCCCGGGAGAGGGTCTCAAGAAAACGGGTTTCTTCTATCTCTAAGATCTTTTCCGCCGCCCGTTCGGCCCGCTTAAGCTCCGGATAGAAATCCCCGAACTCCTCCACCACGCGGGGGATCAGGCGATGAAGGAAGGGTTCGTTGAGCCCCAGGAGGCGGCCGAAGCGTTCGGCCCGACGGATGATCCGCCGCAGCACATAGCCCCGGCCCTCGTTTGAGGGCACCACCTCGTCGGCGATGAGAAAGACCGCGGCCCGCAGGTGATCGGCGATCACCCGGAAGGCGGTGGTGATCTCTCCTCCCTCGCCGTATTCGCGTCCCGAAAGTTCGGCGATCCCGGACATGATGCCGGAAAAGAGATCCGTGTCGTAGTTGCTCGGGACCCCCTGCATCACCGCGGCAATCCGTTCAAGCCCCATGCCGGTGTCAATGGAGGGTCGGGGAAGGGGCTTAAGATTTCCGGACTCATCCCTTTCATACTGCATGAAGACTAAATTCCAGACCTCAAGGAAGCGGTCGCAATCGCAGCCCGGGCCGCAATCCGGCCGGCGGCAGCCGAAATCCGGCCCCTGGTCATAGATGATCTCCGAACAGGGCCCGCAGGGACCGGTATCCCCCATGGCCCAGAAGTTGTCCTTCTCCCCGAGGCGCACGATGCGCTCGGCGGGAAGGGCGGCGATCCTGCGCCAGAGATCCGCGGCCTCGTCGTCCTCGCGAAAGACCGTGGCGTAAAGTCGTTCCTTAGGGAGGCCGAGTTCCCGGGTGAGGAACTCCCAGGCGTAGGCGATGGCCTCGGCCTTGAAGTAGTCGCCGAAGGAGAAGTTTCCGAGCATCTCAAAGAAGGTGTGATGCCGGGCGGTGTAGCCCACGTTTTCAAGGTCGTTGTGTTTGCCCCCGGCTCGCATGCACTTCTGGCAGGAGGCCGCCCGCCTGTAAGGCCTTTCCTCCTCCCCGAGAAAGACCCTCTTGAACTGCACCATTCCGGCGTTGGTGAAAAGGAGGGTGGGGTCGTCGGCCGGAATCAGGGAGCTTGAGGGCACGATCTCATGTCCGTGGCGGGCAAAATAGTCCAGAAAGGCCTTCCGGATCTCCCGTCCCTTCATTTTTCGCATCCTTAAAAGGATCTCTTTTTCGTCCCCCAAACCTACCCCCTTCTTCCGCCTTCGCCAAGGTCGTTTGCCCTTGTGTTATCCTTTTCTGTAGAGGATAATTCTCTTGGATGCGCTACGATATTGCGACCAAGGTTATTCTTTCGCGGTGCAAAGAGGGGGTACTTTCCGTCCTGTGCGGCCTTCCCGTGACCTCCGCCCTTCTGCTTGAGACCGCTCCTCAGGAAACGGCCTCTGTGAGACGCTCGGACTTCGTCTTCCGGGCCTCCTTTGAAGACGGTACCGAACGCCTGGTTCTTCTTGAGTTTCTTTCTTACTGGAGGCCCTGGATACCGATAAGGACGCTTGAGTGTCGTTGTCGTCATCTACTTGAGGAAAGACTCCCCGTGGTCTCAGTGCTCATTCTTTTTACCCCGGCAAAAAGTGTCGTAAGTTTTTATGAAGATGAGGAGGTGAGGTACAGGTATAGGCTGGTTAAGGTTTATGAGATAGAGGCCGGGGAGATACTTGAGAAGGGGCCGGAATGTCTTTTCCCTTTTGTGCCTTTGATGCGAGGCGGAAAGGATCTTTTTGAGGAGGCCGAAAGGAGAATCTATCAGGGCTCTCACACGCGGGAGGAGAAGGCGGATCTTCTTACGGGAATGGCCATTTTAGGGGGATTAATTTCAAAGGAGATTCCCCAGAAACTTATAGAAAGGTTATGATTGAGTCCGCGGCCTATGAGATTATCAAGAGGGAGGGGTATGAAGAGGGCTTAAGGCAGGGGATCGAGCAGGGGATACTTAAGGCCATAGAGCTTGGACTTGAGTTGAGGTTTGGAGCGGAGGGATTAAAGCTTTATCCGGAGGTGAAGAAAGTGAAGGAGGTGGAGAAGCTTGAGGCCTTAAGCGAAGCCTTAAAGGTGGTGAAGGATCTTGAGGAATTCAAAGGCCTGCTTAAGGATTATCTGGGCTCTCGGGAGTGAAAGTGCACCCACCATATCGCGGCCAAGGTGATTCTTTCACGGTGGCCGGTACGGGAGGGGAGGAAAAAGCAAGTGAGCACCTATCGTCTCTCGAAGCTTGCGGAAAAGGTCGGCGGGAGGCTTCGGGGGGAGGACCTGGAGGTCTCCGGGGTCTCATCGCTTGAGCTTGCCCGGGAGGAGGAGCTAAGTTTTGTTGAGTCCCGGGCCTATCTTGAGGCCGCAAAAAGGAGCCGGGCAAGGGCTCTCATTGCGCCCCCGGAACTTGAGGGAGAACTTCCTTCCGAAAAAAGCCTTCTCATCTCGCAAAACGTTCGGGCGTCGCTTGCCCGTATCGCGCAACTCTTCTTTCGGCCCGCACATCCACCCTCGGGGATAAGCCCCCTGGCAGTGATTGAGGAGGGCGCGGAAATCGGAGAGAAGGTCTCCATCGGCCCCTGGGTCTACGTGGGGTGCGGGGCAAGGATCGGACGAGGAAGCGTGCTTTACCCCGGCGTTTTCGTGGGGGCCGGGGCGGAGGTGGGCGAAGGGTGCGTGCTTTACCCCTATGTGGTGCTTTATCCCGGGGTGAAGCTCGGCGACGGGGTGGTGCTTCATGCCGGGGTGGTCATCGGGGCCGACGGGTTCGGCTACGCCCAGGAGTTTGGGCCGGAGGGGCTCCGGCATCTCAAGATTCCTCATTTCGGGACGGTGGAGATCGGGCCGGAGGTGGAAATCGGGGCCAACTCTTGTGTGGATCGGGGCACCTTCGGGGCCACCCGCATCGGGGCCGGAACGAAGATTGACAACCTCACCCAGGTGGGACACAACGTGGAGATCGGCGAGGGTTCCGTGATCGTGGCCCAGTGCGGCCTCGGGGGGCATGCCCGGATCGGGCGCTTCGTGATGA